>NZ_BACT01000736.1:0-19911 GCF_000333255.1 Methylobacterium sp. B1
GCCCGCAGCCACGAGACCCTGATCCTGGCGCTCCACGACGTGGCCCTGGCCCTCGCCCAGACCGACCGGATCGTGGTGCTGGAGGCCGGCCGGATCGTCCTCGACGCCCCGTCGGCGGGCCTCGATCCGGCGCGGCTCAGCCCGTTCTACGCGGCCGCCTGATGCGCAGCCCCGCCTTCCTGCCGCGGCCCGGCTACGCGGCGGTGAGCCGCTGGTTCCTGGCCGCGGCGCTCGCCGGCCTGCTGGTGGCGGACCTGCAGGTCACGACGCTCCACCCCTTGGCCGACCTCGCCCGCCTTCTCGGCGGCCTGATCCGGCCCGATTTCCCCGCGGTGGAGGGCTGGAGCGTCGTCTACACCGTCGCCTTCGCGATGCTCGGCGTCGGGCTCGGCGCCGGGACGGGGCTGCTGCTGGCGATCCCCTTCGCCCGCTCGCGCACGGTCCGGCTCGCCTGCGCGGGCGTCCGCGCCGTCCACGAGCTGTTCTGGGCCCTGCTGCTGATGCAGGTCTTCGGGCTCTCGGCGACCACCGGCGTGCTCGCCATCGCGCTGCCCTATGCGGGGATCTGCGCCAAGGTCTATGCCGAGCTGATCGAGGAGGCCGACCTCGCGGCCGTCCGGGTCCTGCCCGCGGGCACCGGCGCGGTCTCGGCCTTCCTGTACGCCCGCCTGCCCGAGGTGGCCGGGCGGATGCGCGACTACACCCTCTATCGCCTGGAATGCGGCCTGCGCTCAAGCCTCGTGCTCGGCTTCATCGGCCTGCCGACCATGGGCTTTGCCTTCGAATCCGCCTTCCGCCAGGGCCGCTATGCGGAAGCCGGGGCGCTGCTCCTGATCTTCTACGCGCTGATCGGCACGCGGCGGCTCTGGGTGCGGGCCCGGACGCTGCCTCTCCTCCTCGTCGGATCCGTGCTGGCGCTGCCGCCCACCGTCGGCAGCGCGGCGATCGGCCCGAGCCTCGCGCGCTTCCTCGGCCACGACATCGTGCCGGCGCCGCTCCGGGACGCCGCCCTCGCCGAGCCCGAGACCTGGGTCCGGCTCTGGTCCTGGCTGCGCCCGATCCTCGCCGGGCAGGTCCTGCCCGGCACCGCGCAGACCCTGATCCTGGCGCAGATCGCGCTGGTGGCCACCGCCCTCGGGGCGCTGGTCCTGTTCCCGCTGACCGCGCAGCGCTTCGCCGGCCCGGTCGGGCGGCCCCTCGGGCGGGTGCTGCTGGTGGTGGTGCGCTCCACGCCGGAATACGTGCTCGCCTATCTCGGCCTGCAGCTCCTGGGCCCCTCGATGCTGCCGGCGATCCTGGCGCTTTCGCTGCACAATGCCGGGATCGTCGCCTACCTGATGGGCCGCCACGCCGACGCGATCCCCTACCGGGCCGACGCGCCCCGGGGCCTCGATCTCTACGCCTACGAGACCGTGCCGCGCCTCTACGGCCAGTTCCTGGCCTACCTGCTCTACCGCTGGGAGCTGATCCTGCGGGAGAGCGCGATCTTCGGCATCCTGGGGGTCACGACGCTGGGCTTCTACGTCGACGCGGCGATCTCAGAGCTGCGCCTCGACGTGGCCGTGGTGCTGATCGCCGCCACCGCCCTGGTGACGGTGGCGGTCGACGCCCTCTCCCGGGCCCTGCGCCGGTCCCTGCGGATCGACGCCCTGCCGACCCGGCTCTCCGGGCCGCAGCCGATCACCGGGGCGGAGCCGACCTGAGCGGGATCGGTGACGCCGGCCCGGACGGGGCGCCGGCCGGCGATCCGCGGCGCGAACCGAACCCGGGTCGCCCGGAGCCTGCGCCGGACCGGGACCGTGAAACCCGGGCGCCCCGCCTCACCACTTGTAGCTGATCTTCGCCAGCACCCGCCGGGCATCGCCGTAGAAGCAGGAATTCTGCGCCTGGCAGGAGGAGACGAAGCGCCGGTCGGCGAGGTTCGTGGCGTTCACCTGGAAGCGCCAGTTCTCGTAATCGTAGTGCACCTGCGCGTCGAACAGCACGTAGTCCGGCAGGCGCAGGGTGTTGCCGACGTCGGCGAAGGAGCGGCCGATGTAGCGCACGCCGCCGCCGAAGCCGAAGCCGCGCCAGTCGCCGGTCGGAATCGTGTAGTCGAAGAACAGGTTGGCGAGGTTTTCGGGGGTGTTGACCGGCACGCGCCCGAGCTGGTCGACGGTGCCCCGCACGGTGTTGATCCCGAAGACCGTGAAGGAGCCGACGACGTTGAGGCCGTCGAACAGGTTGGCCACCAGCTGCGCCTCGAAGCCGGTGGAGCGCACCGCGCCGAGCTGGCTCTGGAACAGCGTGTTCGCCGGATTCGGCGTCAGCACGTTGTTGCGGTGGATGTCGAAGCCCGCGAAGGTCAGGAAGTAGCCCTGGCCCGGCGGCTCGAACTTGACGCCGCCCTCGATCTGGTCGCCCGTCTCCGGCTTGAAGGTCTGGCTGTTGATGTCCGTGCCGATCAGCGGCTGGAACGAGGTCGAGTACATCACGTACGGCGCGAGGCCGAAGTCGAAGTTGTAGATCGCCGCCGCCCGGTAGGTGAAGGCGCTGTCGTTGCGGCCGTTGCTGTTGGCGGGGGTCAGGCGGTCGTAGACCCGGTTGTCGACGAAGTCCTGCCGGCCGCCGAGGATCAGGCTCAGCTCCGGCGTGAGCTTGATCTGGTCCTGGAAGTAGAGCCCGACCTGCTGGAACGAGTCGGCGTTGATCAGGTACGGCGAGGCGGAGACCGTCTGCGGACCGTAGACCGGCGCGAGGATGTTCAGGTTCGGGGCCGGGAAGCCCGAGGCCTGGTTGTCGTGGATCTGGAAGTTCCGGTACTCCACGCCCATCAGGAAGTCGTGCCGGAAGAAGCCGTCGGAGAACTGCGCCTCGGCCTGGGTGTCGACGTCGAGCTGGGCGACCTTGGCGTGGTCCCGGAACAGGTAGCGGGCGAGCTGCGTCTGCTGCGGATCGGCGTAGCCGAGCTGGCCGATATAGGAGTTCTGGTAGCTCTCCGCGAAGGCGTAGCGGGCGTTCTGGCGGACCGTCCAGGTCTCGTCGAAGGCGTGCTCGAACTCGTAGCCGATGAAGGCCTGGTCGCGCCGGAAGGTGTTGAAGCCGGCATCGCCGACGTTGAGCGCGCGCGGGATGCGCAGGCCCAGCGCGGTCGGCTTCACCGTCCCGTAATAGGGCAGGAAGTTCGAGGTCACGGCGGAGTTGTCGCGCTGGAAGCTCGACAGGATCGTGAGCCGGGTCGCGCCGTCCGGCTTATAGGTGAAGGCCGGGGCGATGTAGTAGCTGTCGTCCGGCGCCCCCTGGACCTGGGTGCCGCCGTTGCGGGCGTAGCCGGTCAGGCGGGTGAACCAGTGGCCCTCCCGATCCGCCGGGCCGCCGACGTCGAAGGCGGCGTAGCGCTGGTCGAAGGAGCCGCCGCCGACCTCGATGGAGCCGAACGGCGTCTCGGTCGGGCGCTTGGTGACCTGGTTGATCAGGCCGCCGGGATTGCCGGCGCCGAACAGCACCGCGGCGGGGCCGCGCAGCACCTCGACGCGCTCCAGCCCGTAGGTGTTGACCCGGTAATACGCGAATCCGTAGTTCAGGAGCTGCAGGCCGTCGCGGTAGAGGCCGTAATCGCTCGCCACGAAGCCGCGCAGCTGGAAATAGTCGAGGCGCGAATCCGCGCCGAAGGTGCCCGCATAGGTGCCGGCCACGTACTGGGTCGCCTGCTGCAGGGTCTGGGCGTTCTGCGTGTCGATCTGCTGACGGCCCACGACGGTGATCGATTGCGGGGTCTCGATCAGCGGGGTGTTGGTCTTGGTGGCGGTGGCCGAGCGCCGGGCCACGTAGCCGTCGATCGGGCCGGTCGGGCTCTCCACGGCGCGCGCGGGCGCCCCGGCGCGGACCGCGGAGGCCGGCCCGCCGCCGCCCTGGCTCTCCACGCTGAGTTCCTCGAGCTGCACGCTGCTGCCGGCCGGCGACGCGGCGGCACCGCGGCGCGGCCCCGCGTCCTGCGCGCGGGCCGGGCCCGGCGCTGCCTGCGCCAGGACGGCCAGGGAGGCGCCGGCGAGGAGGGTGCGCAGGGTGACGCGCCGGACGATGCCCGTGGCGCCGGGGAGGGGGTGGGCGGCTCTCATGATCTCTTGCCGGATGCGACGCTGCGGGCAGCCGGCCGCGTTCGCCGGATTCGCCCCCGACGTGTCGGCCGCGCTGTTTAGAATCGTGATAAACTACTGTAATACTTGATCTTTCCAGCCCCGGACTACGGGCAGCCGGGCGCGGCCGCAAGCAGCCTTCGCGCGGAAGACGAGGGCTGTTGCCATTTCAACACGTATCGGTGGTGCAGCGACCGGGCCCGCGGCCCGGCGGCCCGGGGCTACTTCACGCGGCCCGCGATCCAGCCGGCCAGGACGTCCGCCACGGCGTCGCTGTTCGTCTCCAGCATCATCATGTGGCCGTTGCCGTGGAGGCCCTGATCGGCCAGCCGGACCACGTCGGGCTTGGCGCCGGCCTGGGTCAGGAAGGCGATGGTGCACTCGTCCTAGGTGGCGTGGAACGAGGCCTCCGCGGTCACCACCACTGTCGGCACCCTTCCCGAGGTTCGGCAGGGCCCGGACGGGCTCCGCCTGCAGCCAGCAGCGGATCCGCCCGTCGCCCCCCTTCGGATCGCCCCCCTTGGCGTCGGACCCTTTGGCCTGCTGCGCCACGATCAGGTCCTCGGGGGCCTTGACCGGGGGATCGAAGGTCAGCGGCATGCGGGTCAGGCCGTAGGCCCGGGCGCGCCCGTCCCCGGTCTTCTCCCAGAACTCCTTGCCGCCGCGGAACTGCACGTCGAAGAAGGGCGGGCCGTTCGGCTCGACGGCGACATGCGCCTTGACGAGGTCCGGCCGCGCATCCGAGGCGGCCCAGCCGAACAGGGCCGCCTGGCCGTGGGTGATCAGGATCGCCGGACCGATCTTCTCCAGCAGGGCCAGCAGGGCGGGATCGACCAGCTCCTCGGTCTGCTGGCTGTTGGCGAGGAAGGGGACTTGGCTGGCGAAGAACTGATCGAAGGCGGCGTTGCCCGGCACGCCCGCCCCGCCCGGCCAGCGGGTGTGGAGCTTGGCCTGCGGGTACAGGTCGTAGACCTCCGGGGCCGTGTGGGTGCGCTCCAGGCTCCGGGTACCGAGCCGGTCGTAGGGGCCGTAGACCTCCGGGTTGGTGCCCGAGCGCCCGCGCCCGACCTGGTCGACCACGTAGACCGGGTAGCCCTTCTCGACGAAGCGCTGCACCCAGCCCGGGCGGCCATCCGCGGTGGCGAGGTAGTTCACGCCGGTCTGGGCGAGGCCGTGGACCATCACCACCGGGTAGGCTTGCGTGATCCGGGCCGGGCTGCGCGACTGCACGAACATCTGGCCGACCATCACGGTCTTGTCGCCGAGCTTCTGGTAGCGGCCGCCGATGTAGAAATAGCCGGCGCGCGTCACCGGCTCGGACGGTCCCGCCGGGGCGGAGGCGGGCGCCACGCTCTGGGGGGCGGCGGCCTGCGTCGGCGGCTGGGCCGGGACAGGGCCCTGGGCCCGGGCCGGCCCAGCCGCCAGTCCCGCCGCCAACCCGGCGGCCAACCCGGCAGACAGGCTCAGCCCCTGAACGGCGAGCAGCGCCGCGCGGGCGCCGTTCGCGATGCCGTTGCCGGCCATGCCGTCTCTCCCGGATGCGCGCCACTCCGCGCGGGCGCTTATTGCGGGAAACGCAACGTTCGGCCAGCCGGGAAAGCTGCACCATCCCGCCCGCGATGTCCGCTGCGGGGTCGGGCGAAGCGTCACGGCAACCGGATCGCGGCCGAGCCCGGCCCCCGGCGCATGCCAGGCGCGCCCGCGGCGGTGCTGGCGCGGCGCGGGCGGCACGCCCACCTTGGGATCGCATCGGCGCCGCTACGCGCGCCCCTCGCCCGGATCACCCGCGGCGGGGCAAAGCCAAGGACTCCAGCCGTGGATCCCGCAACCGCCAAGACCCTGGTTTCCGCTGCCCTGGTCGCCGCCATCAGCCTGTTCAGCTTGGTGTCGCTCCAGGCCTTCGTCGCTCAGATCCTCGCGGACCTCCGCGACGCCGGGTCCGCCCCCAGGGCGGTGCCGGTCCCGGTCCGCGTCGACCGCCGGATTCCGCCGCAGGCCTGATCGGTCCGAGCGGGCGGCGTCAGCCCCGTCCGCCGGGATCTTCCGACGGATGCCGGTCAGGTCTCCTCCTGCCGGGCCCGCTCGCGCAGGATGAACTTCTGCACCTTGCCGGTGGAGGTCTTGGGCAGCTCGCCGAACACCACGTGGCGGGGGAGCTTGTAGGAGGCCAGCCGCCCCCGGCACCACTGGATCAGCTCGTCGGCACTGGGGGATGCGCCGGGCTTCAGCTCCACGAAGGCGCAGGGGGTCTCGCCCCATTTCGCATCGGGCTTGGCCACCACCGCCGCGGCGGCCACCGCCGGGTGCTTGAACAGGGCGTCCTCCACCTCGATCGACGAGATGTTCTCGCCCCCCGAGATGATGATGTCCTTCGAGCGGTCCTTGAGCTGCACGTAGCCGTCCGGGTGCTTCACCCCGAGGTCGCCGGTGCGGAACCAGCCGCCCTTGAAGGCGGCCTGCGTGGCGGCGGGATTCTTGAGGTAGCCGCGCATCACCACGTTGCCGCGCATCATCACCTCGCCGATCGTGGCCCCGTCGGCGGGCACCGGCTCCATCGTCTCAGGGTCGCGGACGTCGAGGGCCTCGAGCACCGGATAGCGGACGCCCTGGCGCGCCTTCTTGGCCGCCCGCTGGTCGGCCGCGAGGGCGTCCCAGTCGCCGTGCCAGGCATTCACAACCGCCGGCCCGTAGCTCTCGGTCAGGCCGTACAGGTGGGTCACGTCGAACCCGGCCTCCGACATGCCGGCGAGCACCGCCTCCGGCGGCGGCGCGGCGGCGGTGAAGAACGCGACGCGCTTGTGCAGGTCGCGGCGCTCGGCATCGGAGGCGTTGATCAGCATCTGCATCACGATCGGCGCCCCGCAGAGATGCGTGACCCCGTGCTCGTCCATCAGCCGGTACATGGCCTCCGCCCGGACCTGGCGCAGGCAGACATGGGTGCCGGCCACCACCGACAGGGTCCAGGGGAAGCACCAGCCGTTGCAGTGGAACATCGGCAGGGTCCAGAGATAGACCGGGTGCTGGCCGAGCCCGCCCGTGATGACGTTGCCGAGCGCCAGCAGCGCCGCCCCCCGGTGGTGGTAGACCACGCCCTTCGGGTCGCCCGTGGTGCCCGACGTGTAGTTCAGGGCGATCGCGTCCCACTCGTCGTCCGGGAGACGCCAGTCGTGCTCCGGGTTGCCGCCGGCCAGAAACGATTCGTAGTCGGTCTCGCCGAGGCGGGCGCCGGGGCCGTCGTATTCGGGATCGTCCACGTCGATCACGAACGGCTTGGTCTCCAGCCCCTCCAGCGCCGCGGCGGCCGTGCGGGAAAATTCGCGGTCGGTGATCAGCACCGCGGCCTCGCCGTGTTCCAGGCAGAAGCGGATCGCGCCGGCGTCGAGGCGGGTATTGAGGGTGTTGAGCACCGCCCCGGTCATCGGCACGCCGTAGTGGCACTCGATCATCTCGGGAGTGTTGGCCAGCAGCGCCGCCACGGTGTCGCCCCGGCCGATCCCGCGCGCCGCCAGCGCCGAGGCGAGGCGGCGCGCCCGGGCGTAGAGGTCCCGGTAGGAGCGCCGCAGGGGGCCGTGGACCACCGCCACGTGCTCGGGAAACACCCGCGCGGCCCGGTCCAGGTAGAGCAGGGGGGTCAGCGGCTGGTGGTTGGCCGGGACGCGGTCGAGGTCGCGGTCGTAAATCGTGTCGCGGGCCATCCCCGTCCTCCCGGCAAAATGTTGCCGGGACCGTAGCTTGCCGGGACGGGCGCGATCAATCGGGCGGGCGCGGACATCCTCAGTGGCGGGGCTCGTCCTCGGGCTCGGGCAGGAAGCGGGCGAGTTCGAAGCCGATCTCGATCATCAGGTGCTCGATCCGGTCGGTGAGGGTCGGCCGGTGCAAGGCGCGGGCGAGGTCGCGCAGGGCGATGATGTGCTCGGCCATCCGGTTCACCACCCGCTCGCTCTGCACGAGATTGGCGGCCTGCTCCTCGGTGCGGTCGATGGCGATGCCGCGCCCCCGGGTCGCCCCGCCGGCGGGGTCCCGCTCGATCCGGCCGCGCATCAGGAGCGTGCGGATCCCGGTGCGCGTGTCGCGGGTGCGGAACTCCGCCTCGACCGGACCGCCGGTCTCGGCCATCGCGTGCAGGTAGCTCTCGATCCGGATGCGGTCCTCGGGATGGGTGTGATCGAGGAACACCTCGAGGGACACCCCGCCGGCGGCGGCCTCGGGGTCGAGGCCGAGCAGATCCGCGAAGGTGGCCGAGAGCGCCAGCTGCCCCGCCCAGTAATCGTGGGCCCAGGTGCCCACGACGCCGGAGGCTTCCAGAACGGCTTGCGGGATCGGGGCTTCGGCCGCGCCAGTCCGCGCCGGGGCGACACCCGCTTTTAAACTTGAGGTTTTCACCCCCATCGGACTCCTCGTCTCACCCGCGCTCACGCTACGGTATCCGAGCGCCGCTGGAAAGGCTGTTAACTCTCTATATGCTAAGAATCTTAACCTGAAGTTTAGATGGATAGCCTGTGGCCGCATTGGGCCGGGATCTTCGGAACGACGCGCCGTCTTAACGGGTCGTTAACCATGTCGGCCGCAACCTGCCTTGGGACATCCTTGGGTCACAGGATCGCGGCACGCCGCAAATTCCATACCTGAGGTTGATCCAGACGGCGCAGCGACCGGCGGTCGCGGGCGCCCGAACGGATGCACGGGGCCTTCTGGAGGACGCCCAGGATGAAAGCGATCACCTTCGTCACGCAGAAGGGCGGCAGCGGCAAGAGCACGCTGTGCATCTCCCTGGCGGTGGCCGCCCGGGAAGCCGGCCACACGGTCTGCATCCTGGAGATGGACCGGCAGGCCACGATCTCCGACTGGCTCGACCACCGCACCGCCGACGGCCCCGAAGTGGCGCAGATCGACGCCACCCAGATCGACGCCGTTATGGAGCGCCTGCGCGAATCCGCCTACGATTACGTGTTCATCGACACGCCGGGGGTCGATTCCACCGGCACGCTGTCGGCGATCCGCGCGGCGGACCTGTGCATCATCCCGTGCCGGCCGACCCCCGCGGACCTGCGGGCGTTCAAGCCGACGCTGGCCGCCGTCTACCGGCTGGAGAAGAAGTTCGCCTTCGTGCTGAACCAGACCCCGCCGCGCTCCTACCGGGTCCGCGACGCCGCGGACGGGCTGGCAGTGCTCGGCATCCTGCCCGACGTGAACATCGTCGCCCGCACCGACCACCAGGACGCGATCGGCCTCGGGCAGGGCGTCACCGAATTCAACCCGAAGGGCCAGGCCGCCGGGGAGGTCCGCCGCCTCTGGTCCTGGATCGAGCGCCGCACGCAGCCCCTGAGGACGGGTCAGCATGTCCAAGCCGCCTAAGCTCAGCCTCGCGGCGATCGTGGCCTCGGCGAGCCCGCAGGTGAAGCCCCTCGCCCGATCCGCGCCGGCGGTCCGGCCGCAGGGCGCCGAGATCGTGTCGTTGACCCTCGCGCCTCCGGTGCCGAAGCCCGCGGCCACGCTCAAGCAGCGGGCCCGCCAGATGTCGGTCTATCTGGAGCCGCCGGTCTACGACCAGCTGCGCGACCTCGCCTACGCCGAGAGGACCAAGATGCACGCCCTGATTCTGGAGGGCCTCGACCTGCTGTTCAAGCAGCGCGGCGCCCAGTCGATCGCGCAGCTGACCGACGCGCAGTCCCGCTGAGGGCAGGCGGCTCCGCCTCCCTCCCCCGCGGCGGGGAGGGAGATGCCCTCTGGGAGAGCCTTTTCCCTTCTCGAACAGCCTTTTATGCGTCGATCCTGAGATCACGCACGAACCGCCCGGCACCGTCGGGCGCAGCGCCTGAACCCCGACCTCCGGCAACGTTCAGGCTTCCTTTACGCGATCCCTACAATTCTGGGTGGACCCGGCCGCGGGCCTCTTGGCGCGTCCGGATCCGGTCCGGTTCGGGCCCCGGCCACGCGTAGAGTTTGGTGATCCCCACGATGGTGCGCACGACGCTTCCCCGGCCGGCGCGCCTCGCCCTGCGGCTCATGGCCGTCTCGGGCGTGGCCCTGGCCACCGCCAACTGCGCCACCTCGCCCCAGCAGAAGCTCGCCGCCGGGAACGGTATCGACCCGAAATACGGAGTCAAGGCGAGCCCGCGCCTCTACAACGAGGGCGACGTGATCCCGAAGGGCGGCGGCCGCCGCTACACCGGCAAGCCCTACGTGGTCGCCGGCCAGACCTACGTGCCGAAGGAGAATCCGAACGGCTACGTGCGCGAGGGGCTCGCCTCCTGGTACGGCTCGGCCTTCCACGGCCGCATGACCGCCAACGGCGAGGTGTTCGACCGCCACTCGATCGCCGCCGCCCACCCCACCCTGCCGCTGCCGAGCTACGCCCGGGTGACGAACCTCGACAACGGCTACTCGATGGTGGTGCGCGTCAACGACCGCGGCCCCTACCATGCCGGGCGCGTCATGGACGTGTCGGAGGAGGCGGCCGACGCCCTGGGCTTCCACCGCAAGGGCACCGCGCATGTGCGCGTCGAATATGTCGGCAAGGCCTCGGTGGCCGGCAGCGACGACCGCAAGCTGCTCGCCAGCCTGCGCACCGACGGCCGGCCGGCCGGCCGCTCGACCGTGATGATGGCCGATCTCGGCCCGACCGAGGACACGGAGCGCTACACGCGCTCCGCCCCGGCGCCGCTGGCCTTCCGTCCCGCCCAGGATTCCGCGTCGGAGCCCGCCGAGACCCCGGCCGCGCGGCCCGAGAGGACGGCGCCGGTGCGCGCGCCGATCATGCTGGCCTCCGCCGCCGTGACGGTCCCGGCGGCCGTGCAGCCCACAGCCCCGCGGGTGCGGGAGTTCCGGCCCGCCCCCGTCCAGACCGCCGCCGCCAAGGGTGGCGGCGTCGGGGCCGGCAACCTGAAGGTCGCGGGTCTCAACCCGGCCCTCGCCCAGGGAGCGCCCCAGGCGCCTGGGCATGCCGCTGCCGGGAAAATCGCCTCGAAACCCGGCTCGGCCGCCCGTCCGGCGCTCGCCGAGGTCCACGGCCGGGGGGCTCCGGCGCCCGGCCCGACGAAGCTCGCCAAGGGCCCCTCCGCGCCGCTGCCGGCTTCGGCCAAGCTCGCCATGGCACGCCTCGCGGCCGTGCCGGCCAAGCCCGCGGCGGCCGCGCCGTCCAAGGCGGCGCCCGGCAAGTCCGCGGCGCCTGCCAAGTCCGCAGCGCCTGCGAAGTCCGCGGCGCCCGGCAAGGCGTCACCGAGCAGGATCGCCGCCCCTGCCGGCGCCCATCACGCCCGCCTGGCCGGGATCTACTGACGCCGCCCGCGGCGTCGGCCATCGGGGCCTCGGCCGGATCCCGGCCGCCGATGCGGCATTTCGCGTTCGATCCGGCGCCGAAACCGTAATATGGTCACGCTTGTTATTGGGATACGGCCGGGATGCTTCCGGGCCGGCGGCAGGCGTGGGACGGAACGGTGATGCGCAGACCCCTTCTCACCCTCCTCGCGGCCGCCTGCGCCCTGGGCGCCGGCCTCGCCGCCGCCGCCGCACAGAGCTTCCAGACCGCGGCCCCGCACGCGATCCTGATCGACGCCGATTCCGGCTCGGTCCTGTTCGAGAAGGCCGCCGACGAGCGGTTCTCGCCGGCCAGCATGGCCAAGCTGATGACCACCGACATCGTGTTCGAGGCGCTGAAATCCGGCCGCCTCTCCATGGACACGGAGTTCACCGTCACCGAGGACGCGTGGAAGCGCGGCGGCGCCGGCGGGGGCGGCTCGTCGATGTTCGCGCAGGTCAACAGCCGCATCAAGATGGCGGACCTGCTGCGCGGCCTGATCGTGCAGTCGGGCAACGACGCGGCGATCACCATCGCGGAGAACATGGCCGGGTCCGAGGAGGCCTTCGCGGGGCTGATGAACCAGCGCGCCAAGGAGATCGGGCTGACGAACTCGACCTTCCGCAACGCCACCGGCTACGCGGCGCCCGACCAGAAGGTCACGGCCCGGGACATGGCCAAGCTCGCGCTGCACATCATCGACACCTACCCGGATTACTACAAGATCTTCTCCGAGAAGGAGTTCACCTGGAACAAGATCCGCCAGCAGAACCGCAACCCGCTGCTCGCCCTCGACATCGGCGCGGACGGGCTCAAGACCGGCTACCTGGAGGAATCGGGCTACGCGCTCACGGGCTCGGCGGTGCAGAACGGCCAGCGGCTCGTTCTGGTGGTCTCGGGGCTGAAGAGCGCCCGGGACCGCGCCTCCGAGTCGCGCAAGCTGATGGAATGGGGCTTCCGCGCCTTCGAGCCCCGGCAGGTCTTCACGCCGGGCGAGACCGTGGCCGAGGCCTCCGTGTATGGCGGCCAGTCGGGCTCGGTGCCGCTGGTGGCGAAGAAGCCCGTGCGGGTCCTGCTGCCGCGCGGCTCCAGCGACCGGGTCAGCGCCAAGGTGATCTATACCGGGCCCCTCGTCGCCCCCGTGGAGGAGGGCCGGCGGGTCGGCGTCCTGCGCATCCAGCGCGGCGACACGGTCGCCCTCGACCAGCCCCTCTACGCCGGCGCCTCGGTGGAGCCCGGCACGCTGTCGCAGCGGGCGATGGATGCGGCGCTGGAATTCGGCACCGGCCTCGTCCGCAAGGCCCTCGACCGGGCCGGCAAGGGCGGCGACAAGGGTGGCGACAAGGGGACGGACAAGGGTGCTGCCGGGGCGGCCAACCCCTCGTGACGGCGCGCGCGTGACCGTGCTGCGGCTCCGGGATCCCGCGGAGGCGGGCGGCGCCTTCCTCACCTTCGAGGGGGGGGAGGGGGCCGGCAAGTCGACCCAGATCGCCCGCCTCGCCGCGACCCTGCGCGCGCAATCGGGCCGGGCCGTCTGCGTGACGCGCGAGCCCGGCGGCTCGCCGCGGGCGGAGGAGATCCGCACGGCCCTGCTCGACGGCGTCGCCAAGCCCTACGGCCCCTTCGCGGAAGCCCTGCTGTTCAGCGCCGCCCGGATCGACCACCTCGACCGCTTGATCCGTCCGGCCCTGCGCCGGGGCGAGATCGTGCTGTGCGACCGCTTCATCGACTCGACCCGGGCCTATCAGGGCGCCGCAGGCGGCCTCGATCCCGGGATCGTGGACGCCCTGGAGCGGGTCGTCGTCGGCCCGACCCGGCCCGACCTCACCCTGATCCTCGACCTTGCCCCCGAGGCGGGCCTCGCCCGCGCGGCCGGGCGCGGCGCCGGGACGGGGCAGGGGGCCGACCGGTTCGAGGCCGAGGCCCTCGACTCCACATCCGGCTGCGGGAGGCCTTCCTGGCGATCGCCCGGGCCGAGCCGGAGCGCTGCGCGGTGATCGACGCGTCCCGCGATCCCGACGCGGTCGAGGCGGCGATCCGGGCCGTCGTCGCGTCCCGGCTGCCCGAGCTTCTGCCCGACCGGCCGAAGGGGACGGGCAGAAGCGGCGATGCGGTGTGAGCGGCGGCGCTCCGCGGCCGGTTTGCGGCGTGCCCCGTTCGGGCTATCGTCCGGATGGAAACCGCCGCTCCCTGGCGCTGCCCCGTCAAGGTCGAGCCGGCGCACGATCACGGGGCGCAGGGCGCGTCGGCGGTGGAACCTCCGCTCGCCCTGTTCCGCGCGCGAGAATGGCGGAGAGGCCCATTCTCGGCACGCAGGCTCGGCACGCCAGGCCGCGCGCGACCGGCGCGGGGTGGGTCGGTGAGGCCCGGGCGAGGCCGGTGCGACCGGCCCAGGGGCGCTGGGCACCGCCCGTGGGCTTCCGGAAGCGCAGCGGTGCCGGAACCGCCAGAGGAGCGAAGGCTCGCATGAAACCCGTGGACCGCGCCGCCGACGACGTCGAGCCCGGAGACCTGTCGGGCATCCCGCGCCCGCGCGAGACCCTCGGGCTCGTCGGCCACGGGGCGGCGGCCGACGCCTTCGCGGCCGCGATCGCGGCGGGCCGCCTGCACCATGCCTGGCTGATCGGCGGCGCCCCCGGCATCGGCAAGGCGACGCTGGCCTACCGGGTCGCGCGCCGCCTGCTCGCCCATCCCGCGGGCGGCGGGCCGGCGGGCCTCGACGTGCCGGCGGACGATGCCGTCATCGGCAAGGTGGCGGGCCTGTCGCACCCGAATCTGGTGGTCCTGCGCCGCCACCGGACCGCCGGCACCAAGACGCTGCCGACCAAGATCTCGGTCGACATGGTGCGCCGGGCCCTCGACCTCTTCGCCTCGACGGCCACGGATTCCGGCTGGCGGGTCTGCATCCTCGACAGCGCCGAGGATCTCAACGCCAACGCCGCCAACGCCCTGCTCAAGGTCCTGGAGGAGCCCCCGCCCCGGGCGCTGTTCCTGATCCTGTCCCACCAGCCCGGCCGGCTGCTCCCGACCATCCGCTCCCGTTGCCGGGTCCTGATGCTGCGCCCGCTGTCCCCCGAGGCGGTCGCCCAGGTGGTGCGCGGCCTGCCCGAGCCCTTCCCGCAACCCGACGAGGCCGCCCTGGCCCGGGCGCTGGCCCAGTGCGAGGGCTCGGTCGCCCGGGCGCTGGCGATGCTCGATCCGGTCACCGCCGGCCTCGTGGCCGAGATCGAGACCCTGCTGGCGCGGGCGCGCACGCCCGATTGGGGCCGGGTGCTCAAGCTGGCCGAGACCCTGGCGGGCCGCGACGCGGAGGCGCGGTTCGAGGCCGCCCAGGACGCGGTGCTGCGCTTCGTCTCGGCCGAGATCGACCGGCGCCGGGACGAGCCCCCCGCCCGCCTCGCCGCCCTGGTGGAGGTCGCCGACCGGTTCGGCCGCGCCGCCCGGGAGGCGGCGATCTACAACCTCGACCGGCGCCCGGTGATGCTGTCCCTGTTCGGGGACCTCGCCGAAGTGGCGTAGGGCCGGACGCGGCGGTGCCGCGGGCGATGGGCGCCGTGAGAGGCCGCCGCGCGAGGCCGCCGCATCCCGTCGTCCCGGGGCCGCCCGGCGGGGCCTGGGATCCAGACACGCCGAGGCGGCACGGCCTCGCACGGACGGTGTCCCAGGTCGCCCGGCTCCGGCGTACCCCTCCGGGTCCGGGTTCGTCTGCGGCGCCCCGGAATGACCGCGCGGATCGATGGGCGCAGGGCCTCACCGACCGGACGCGCCGCCCGCACCTTGACAATGTTCCTATTTTGTGCTTCCTGACCGCACCTGTCCGCGGCGGCCCGGGAGCGATCCCGGGGCGTCCTTCGGGGGCCCGCCCGGTGGCTGACCGGGCGGGTCCGGGGGCGGGGCGGCGCCCGCGTCGGTGGCTTTCAGCCGCCATCGCCCCGGGCGGCGGACCGGTGCGGGGCGTGTCTCGGAAGCGGGCGTGAGACCGGGCGGCAGTTTGCCCGGCGGGGTCGAGGAAATGCCCCCGCGCCGACCCGCCTCTGGGCCGACCCTGAGCGACCTGCGGACCCGCCCACTACGAGGCGGGGGGCGGCTGGAAGGCCACGGCGCTGATGCGGGTTCCGGAGGTGCGGGCACGGCGTGCCTGGGCCTCGCCCGAGACCGCTAACAGGGAGTCGCAGGACCGGGGCGCTGGAGACGCCGCGACGAGAAAGACGGCACCGGCCGGGGGAGGCGCCCGGTCGATGCCGCGGGGCGCCGCGGGGATCGGATCCCGCGCGACTTTGGCCGACACCTGGGTTCCCGCGGCGTCCCGCGTCCCTCGTGTTCGCTCCCGGGCCATGCCCCCGGCGCCACCGGCGCGCGGGGACGATGACGCATGTCCGGAGACGGTTGACGACGGCCGCCTCCCGGACCGGCCGCCGTCGCGGCAGCGCCGGTCTTGCCGGTCGCGACGGTTGCGTCCCGGCTCCGGTCGCGCGACAACGCGGGCAGCTTCCCGCGCTCATCCGGAACACCACAGACGTGACGTCCAACGCCCCGGCGCCCCTGAAAAAAACCTTTGGCCTCTCGACCGCGATCTCCTACCCCAACGGCGCGCCCCATATCGGCCATGCCTACGAGGTGATCGCCGCCGACGCCATCGCGCGCTTCCACCGGCTCGACGGCTACGACGTGCTGTTCTCCACCGGGACCGACGAGCACGGGCTGAAGATCCAGCAGGCCGCGACCCGGGCCGGCACCACCCCACGCGCGTATGTCGACGGCACCGCCGCCCGGTTCCAGGCGATGGCCGACCGGCTGGACTGCGCCTACGACCGCTTCATCCGCACCACCGAGCCCGGCCATTCCGCCGCCGCCCAGGAGATCTGGCGGCGGATGGAGGCCAACGGCGACATCTACCTCGACAAATACGCCGGCTGGTACTCGGTCCGCGACGAGGCCTATTACGACGAGGCCGAGACCCGGCTCCTGGAGGACGGCAGCCGCCGCAGCCTCGCCACCGACACGCCGGTCGTGTGGATGGAGGAGGAGAATTTCCTGTTCCGGCTCTCCGCCTATCAGGACCGGCTGCTGCAGCTCTACGCGGACCAGCCCGACTTCATCGGGCCGGACACCCGCCGGAACGAGGTGGCGAGCTTCGTGCGCTCCGGCCTCAAGGACCTCTCGGTCAGCCGCACGAATTTCGACTGGGGCGTGCCGGTGCCCGGCCATCCGAGCCACGTCATGTACGTGTGGGTCGATGCGCTCACCAATTATCTCACCGTCACCGGCTTCCCCGACGAGTCCGATCCGCGAAAAAAATTCTGGCCGATGGATCTGCACATCATCGGCAAGGACATCGTCCGGTTCCACGCGGTCTACTGGCCGGCCTTCCTGATGTCGGCCGGGCTGCCCCTGCCCAAGCGCGTCTTCGGCCACGGCTTCCTGCTCTCCAAGGGCGAGAAGATGTCGAAGTCGCTGGGCAACGTCCTCGATCCGTTCGAGCTTGCCGACACCTACGGCGTCGACCCGGTGCGCTACTTCGTGCTGCGCGAGGTGCCGTTCGGCGGCGACGGCAGCTACAGCCACGAGGCGATCATCGGCCGGATCAACGCCGATCTCGCCAACGACCTCGGCAACCTCGCCCAGCGCTCGCTCTCGATGGTGGCCAAGAACTGTGACGGTGCGGTGCCGGATCCGGGCAGCCTGGACGAGGCCGACCGCGCCCTGCTCGCCCAGGTCGATGCCCTGCCGGAGCGCGCCCGCACCCTGATGGGCGACCTCGCGCTGCACAGCATCCTCGCCGAGATCTGGGCCGTGGTGGCGGAGGCGAACCGCTACTTCGCCGCCCAGGAGCCCTGGCGCCTGCGCAAGTCCGACCCGGCGCGGATGAACGCCGTGCTCTACACGACGCTGGAGGCGTTGCGCGTCTTCGGCATCCTGACCCAGCCCTTCGTGCCGGGGGCGGCCGCCAAGCTCCTCGACCTGCTGGCGGTGCCGGCCGACCGGCGCAGCCTCGCCGCCGTGGGGGAGGGGGGCCGGCTCGTGCCGGGCACGGCGCTCGCCGCCCCCGCGCCGATCTTCCCGCGCTTCGAGCGCCCCGAGACCCCGTCCGCCTGACGAATCTTGCCGCCCGACGGCCCCGAGACCCGATGCTCATCGACAGCCACTGCCATCTCGACTTCCCGGATTTCGCCGCCGACCTGCCCGGGGTCATTGCCCGGGCGAAGGCCGCGGGCGTCACCGGCATGCTCACCATCGCCACCCGGGTCGCCAAGGCCGACACCTACCGGGCGATCGCCGAGGCTCATCCGGAGGTCTGGTACACGATCGGCACCCATCCCCACGGGGCGGCCGATGAGCCGGACGTCGCCGCCGGAACGATCGCGGAGATCGCCGCGGCCAGCCCGCGCTGCGTCGGGATCGGCGAGGCCGGGCTCGATTACCACTACGCCGACGCCGCCCCCGAGGCGGTGCAGGAGCGGGTGCTGCGCGCCCATATCGAGGCGGCGCGCCTGTCCGGCCTGCCGCTGGTGATCCACGCCCGCGACGCCGACGACCACATGGAGCGGGTGCTCTCCGACGAGATGGGCCAAAAACCCTTCCGGGCGGTGCTGCACTGCTTCTCCTCGGGGAAGCGGCTGGCGGAGGCCGGGGTGGAGCTGGGGCTGTTCGTGTCCTTCTCGGGCATCGTCACCTTCCGGCGCTCGCACGATCTGCGCGACATCGCCCGGAGCGTGCCCCTGGATCGGATCTTGGTGGAGACCGACGCGCCGTTCCTCGCCCCCGAGCCCCATCGCGGGCGGACCAACGAGCCGGCCTACACGGCCGACACTGCCCGGTCCCTCGCCGAGACTCTCGGGCTGCCGGCCGAGGACCTCGCCCGGATCACCACAGCGAACTTTTTCAGCCTGTTCGACAAGGCGGTCGGCGCAACGCCCCGCAGCGGCGCGTGACCGAAGCGGGCGGGAGCGGGAGATCCGGATGGCGCGCCTGACCCTGCGGATCCTCGGCTGCGGCTCCTCCGGCGGGGTGCCGCGGGTCGGCACCGGCTGGGGTGCCTGCGATCCGGAGGAGCCACGCAACCGCCGGAGGCGCTGCTCGATCCTGGTCGAGCGGGCATCCGGGGCCGGGCGGACCACGCTTCTGGTCGACACCTCCCCCGATCTGCGCGAGCAGCTCCTGGATTCCGGCATCCGGCGTCTGGACGGGGTGCTCTACACCCACGCCCATGCCGACCACACCCACGGAATCGACGACCTGCGCCCGCTGGTGATCGCCATGCGGGCACGGATCCCGGTCTACGCGGACGCCCTGACCCGGTCGCTGCTCACGACCCGGTTCGGCTATTGCTTCGAGACGCCCCCCGGAAGCGCCTACCCGCCGATCCTCGACCTGCGCGACCTCGACGCCGACCGCGACCTGACCCTGGAGGGGGAGGGGGGCCCGATCACCGTGGCATCGCTCCCGGTGGAGCACGGCAACGAGGCGGCCCTCGGCTTCCGCTTCGGCAATGCGGCCTACATGCCCGACGTGAGCCTGATCCCGGACGCGACCCTGGCCCGGCTCCACGGTCTCGACCTGCTGATCATCGATGCCCTGCGGGACACCCCGCACCCGACCCATTTCTCGGTCTCGGACGCGCTGGCCCTGATCGAAGCGGTCCGGCCCCGCCAGGCGGTGCTCACCAACCTCCACACCGACCTCGACTACGGCACCCTGGCGGCGCGCCTGCCCATGGGGATCGCGCCCGCCTATGACGGGATGAGCCTGACCCTCGACGTCTGAGGACGGCGGGGCAGGGGGAAGGCAGGAGCGAATCGCCCGTCACACGCCTGTCGTCGCCGGAGTCCAAGAAAATCGACTTCCCTGCGAAGAAGGCTGTTGACGGCCCGGAACGGTGGGCCTATACCCCGGCTCATCGGCGCCGGCCGCGGAAGTGGACCGGGCGCTGAGGCATCTTCTGACAAGCGGCGGGATTGGCCGGCGGGTTTAGCCGGGCGGTCTTCTGTTTTCTGCGAGATGCCGGCTCTGCGGCGGGCCGCTACGGCGGTTTTGAGGCGGGGTTGACAGGAGGATCGGCGGGCTCTAGACGCCCTCCACCGCTGAGGCGGACCACTGAACAGTCGGTCCGGTATCACGGTTCCTCCAGTCGAGCAAGGGTCCCTCGGGCGTCAGCCCGGACGGTCTGTTGCCGGCGCGGGCTTCGGGTGACCGGAGCCGTTCTTTGACAAGTTGGAATTGAGGAAGGGAGACGCGGGCGGCGTTTGTCCTTGCGGCCAGGCCTTAGGGTCTGGCGTGAGAGACTTGTGCCGATCTGTTGTTCTTCTTTCTGAGCTCACCGACGGGTGTTTGGCGCTGTGAAGCGCTGGATGCTTGGTCGATGTGAGGCTCCGTCTGAGAATATACGTGATCGGCCAGATCAATCTCTTCAACGTGAGAGTTTGATCCTGGCTCAGAGCGAACGCTGGCGGCAGGCTTAACACATGCAAGTCGAGCGGACCTTTCGGGTCAGCGGCGACG
>NZ_BACT01000735.1:0-1433 GCF_000333255.1 Methylobacterium sp. B1
GCGTGGGCACGGTGCCACGAGGAAACGATGCTGGGATGAAAGCGGGGATCGAAGCGGGGATCGAAGCGGGAATCGGGATGGTTGGGGCGGCTCGCCCTGGGAGCCCTGGCGGCCCTGGCCGGCGCCGGGCCGGTGCGGGCGCAGGAGACGGCAGCCCCGAAGGCGCTCCCGCCCCTCGTGTTCACCGGCATCCCCGATCAGGACGAGAGCCGCCTGGTCGAGCGCTTCGGCAAGGTCGCCGCCTATCTGGAGGCCAAGCTCGGCGTGCCGGTGCGCTACATCCCGGTGAAGAGCTATCCGGCGGCGGTCACCGCCTTCACCAACGGGCAGGTGCAGCTCGCGTGGTTCGGCGGCTTCACGGGCGTCCAGGCGCGCAAGGCCGTGCCGGGCGCCCAGGCGATCGCGCAGGGCGCCGAGGACGCGGCGTTCAAGACCTACCTCATCGCCAACGCCGCCACGGGGCTGAAGCCCGACAAGGCCTTCCCGAAGGACATCGCGGGCAAGACCTTCACGTTCGGCGCCCGCGCCTCGACCTCCGGGCGGCTGATGCCCGAGTATTTCATCCGGCAGGCCTTCCCGGGGCAGAGCCCCGAGCAGGTCTTTGCCCGGGTCGGCTTCTCGGGGGATCACAGCCGCACCATCCAGCTGGTCCAGTCCGGCGCCTTCGCGGTGGGCGCCGTCGACTACTCGGTCTGGGACCTCGACGCGAAGGCCGGCAAGGTCGACCGACAGGCGGTCTCGGTGATCTGGGAGAGCCCGGCCTTCCCCGACTACCAGTGGACCGTGCGGGGCGACGTGGAGCAGACCTACGGCGCCGGCTTCACCGAAAGGCTGCGGGGGGCGCTCGTCGGCATCACCGACCCGGCGATCCTGGAGCCGTTCGGGCGCTCGAAGTTCATCCCCGTGACCAACGCCGCCTACGAGCCCCTCGTCGCGGTCGGACGCTCCACCGGCCTGCTGGACTGACGTCCGTGGCGAGCGGCGCGCAAGCCCGAGCGGCCATCGTCCTCCGGAACGCCTCCGCATCCTATGGCGGGCGTCCGGTGCTTTCGGGCCTCGACCTGACCGTGCGGGCGGGGGAGCGCGTCGCGCTGATGGGCCGCTCCGGGGCGGGCAAGTCGACCCTGATCGGCCTGATCCACGCCCAGGCGCCCGAGCAGGTGGCGCTGGTGCCCCAGGCCGCCGCCCTCGTGCGGCCGCTCTCGGTGTTCCACAATGTCTATATGGGCCGCCTCGACCGGCGCTCGACCCTGCACAACCTGCGCACCCTGGTCCGGCCGGCCCGGGCGGACGTCGCCGCGGTGGAAGCGGTCCTCGACCGGGTCGGGCTCGCGGACCGGCTCTGGGCCCGGGCCGGCGAACTCTCCGGCGGCCAGCAGCAGCGCGTCTCCGTGGCCCGCGCCCTCTACAACGGCCGGCCGATCCTGGTCGGG
>NZ_BACT01000734.1:0-5583 GCF_000333255.1 Methylobacterium sp. B1
ACAGGAACGGACCGGACAGGTTGACCGCGAGCANCCGCGACCAGTCCGCAAAGGTGGTCTCCATCAGCGGCTTGAAGATCGCGATGCCGGCATGTTTGACCAGGGCGTCGAGCCGCCCGAACCGGTCGCCGACCTGCCGGATCGCCGCCGCGACCGCCTCGGGCTCGGAGACGTCGGCCGTCACCGCCAGCGCGGCCTCCGGACGGCCGAGCCGCTCCGTCGCCGCGGCCACGCCCGGACCGTCGATATCGAGCAGGGCGACGTTCCAGCCGTCCGCGAGGAAGCGGGTCGCGGTGGCGAGCCCGATGCCGCGGGCAGCCCCCGTCACCAGTGCGGTCCGGGTCTGGGCATCGCTCATCGTCGTCTCCGTCGGGGGCGGCCGCACCCGGATGGCGCGACGCGGCGTTCGGGTCCGCAGCGGTGCGACCGCCGCAGGCCAAGCCCGGGACACCTACAGGTCCCTCCCGCCGTTGAAAACCGATCCGCCGTCGATGTCCCATGCATCGCGCGGGCGCCGTCGCGCCTGTCGGCCGCCGGCCGGTCCGCGGCGGCCGACAGGCGCGCCGACACGACCGAGGCGGCTTCCCCCTCTCGGGATGCGGAGATGGGCTCGAGCCTCCGCGCGGACCCGGCGCTCAGAGCATCGGGATGCCGCCGGTGACCGGCACCAGCGCCCCGGACATGTAGCTGCCCTCGCGGGAGGCGAGCAGCACGTAGGCCGGAGCGAGTTCCGCGGGCTGGCCGGCGCGGCCGAGCGGGGTTTGCGCGCCGAGCTGCTCGATCTGCTCCGGACTCTTCACGATCGGCTGGATCGGCGTCCAGACCGGGCCCGGGGCGACGCAGTTCACCCGGATCCCCTTCGGCGCCAGCAGGTTCGACAAGCCGATGGTCAGGCTCGCGATCGCGCCCTTGGTGGCGGCGTAGATCAGCATGCTGGGATCGGCGACCTTGGCCTGAACGCTCGTGCTGTTCACGATCGCCCCCCCGGGCTTCATGTGCGGCACCGCCGCCTGGGCGAGGTGGTACATGGCGAAGACGTTGGCGCGGAACGAGCCCTCGATGTCGGGAGCCTTCACGTCGTCGAGGCTGTCGTTCACCACCTGGGCGGCGGCGTTGTTCACGAGGACGTCGAGGCGCCCGAACGCCGCCACGGTCCTCGCCACGAGGTCGCGACAATGGTCCTCGTCGCGGATGTCGCCGGGAAGGAGCAGGCAGCGCCGGCCGGCCTTCTCGACCCAGGCCTTCGTGTCCTCGGCATCCTCCTGCTCGACGTCGAGATAGGAGATCGCCACGTCGGCGCCTTCACGGGCATACGCGATGGCCACCGCCCGACCGATGCCGGAATCGCCGCCGGTGATCAGCGCCGCGTGGCCCGTGAGGAGCCCCTTGCCGACATAGCTGTCCTCGCCATGGTCGGGCCGCGGCGTCATCTTGGAGGTCAGGCCCGGCCGGGGCTGCTGCTGGTCGCCGGGAAAGGGCGGCTGCGGCCCGGCCTCGCGCGGATCGTCGGTCATCGGGGAGGCTCCGGGTCGTGGGCGATCCACGGGATCTAGGGCTGCCTTCAGGGCCGCCGCCTGCGCCCGGCCGTCACAGGCCGGGCGAGGGTACCGAACCGTCTCAGAAGGCGCGGGTGCGCCCGGAATGCGGGCCGCCGTAGCGGCGGCGCAGGAAGGAGACGACCTTGGGGAGGAGGAAGGCGATCAGGATCTTGCGCATCGGGGCTCGCTCACGTCACGGGTTCGTGAGCGGGCAATGCTCGGACCGCACCCCGGTTCCGTGCGGGCGCCGGATCAGAGTTCGAGGGTCAGGGTGACCGGCGCGTGGTCGGAGGGACGCTCCCAGGCGCGGGCCTCGCGCAGCACCTCCACCTTGCGGACCGTCCCGGCGAGGTCCGGGGACACCCAGGCGTGGTCCAGGCGCCGCCCCTTGTTGGCCGCCGACCAGTCGGGGGAGCGGTAGCTCCACCACGTGTAGATCTTCTCGGGCTCCGGGGTGAGGTGGCGCGCCGCGTCGATCCAGCCCGCCTCCCCGCGCAGGACCTCCAGCGCCTCGGTCTCCACGGGCGTGTGGCTGACCACGTCGAGGAGCTGCTTGTGCGACCAGACGTCGTGCTCCAGGGGCGCGACGTTGAGGTCGCCCACGAGGATCGCCGGCCCGGAGACGCGCTTGCCGCCCCAGGCGCGCAGTTCGGACAGGAAGTCGAGCTTGTGGGCGAATTTCGGGTTGAGGTCGCGGTCCGGCACGTCGCCGCCGGCCGGGACGTAGAAATCGTGCAGCACGATGCCGGCGGCGGCCCCCGCTTCCGGCCCCAGCACCGCCGAGATGTGGCGGGCGTCCTGGCGCTCGCAGAACCCCATCACGGCGCGGGTGTGCAGGGGGAAGCGGGAGAGGATCGCGACGCCGTTGTAGCCCTTCTGGCCGGCGAACATCACGTGCTCGTAGCCCGAGCCGCGCAGGGCCTTCAGCGGGAAGGCGTCGTCCGGGCACTTGGTCTCTTGGAGGCAGAGCACGTCCGGCTTGTGCTCGGCCAGGAAGCGCAGCACGAGGTCGATGCGCAGGCGCACCGAGTTGATGTTCCAGGTGGTGACGGTGAGCTGCACGGGCGGCGCCGGGGTTCGGTCGGAGGTGCGCTCCGATAGCCGATTTCGCGGGCCGCGACAGTCCGCTCGACGCCGGCGGCGCGAAATGCCGTGCGTCGGTGCCCGGCAGGCGTTATGCCCGTGCCCTGCCCTGTCCCGGGCCCCTCGTCGAGGCGCCGCCATGGCACATGCCCGCTCGCTCCTGTTCGCCGCCTACTGGGCCGCGTGGACCACCCTGTTTCTCGCGCCGCTCGCGGTCTTCCTCCTGTCGGGGTCCCCCGAGCGGCCGATCCGACGGGCGACGCGCCTCTGGGCGCGCGGCATCCTGGCCGGGCTCCGGCACATCGTCGGCCTGCGCTACGTGGAGGAGGGCCGCCAGCACCTGCCGGCCAAGCCCTGCCTGATCGTCGCCAACCACCAGTCGACCTGGGAGACCCTCGCCTTCCTGGTGCTGGTGCCGGACGTGGCGATCGTCGCCAAGCGGGAGTTGCTGGCGATCCCGGTGGTCGGCTGGTTCCTGCGACGCTCGCCGATGATCGTCATCGACCGCGGCAACGGTACGCAGGCCTTGCGCACCATGATCGACGAGGGCCGCGCCGCTGTCGCGGCGGGCCGGTCGGTGCTGATCTTTCCGGAAGGCACCCGCGGCGGCATCGACGCGCCGCTGCGCTTCAAGCGCGGCGTCGAGCTGCTCTACGGACGGCTCGGCCTGCCGGTGGTGCCGGTGGCGCTCAATTCCGGGCTGTTCTGGCCGGGGGGCATGGCGACCCGGGCCGGGACCGTGGTGGTGAGCTACCTCACGGCCGTCGCGCCGGGCCTGACGGCCGCGGAGTTCCTGCGCGGCACCGAGGGGGCGATCGACCGGGAGCTCGACCGCTGGCGCCCCATCGGCCTCGACGGCCTCGGCGCGAAGGCGGCCTGAGGGCGCCCCCTAGGGCTGCGCTTGCTGGATCTGCTGCTGCACGGCCTTGTCCTCGGCACGCCCGTAATTGATGAAGAACAGGTTGCCGTCGACGCTCTTGCCCTTCTGGAGGTTCGAGAGCGTCACCGTCGTGATGTAGCCCTGCGGATCGGTGATCCGCCACTGCGAGAGGGTCTTCACGTCGGCATCGAAGAACAGCTGGATCTTCGAGGTGCCGCCGAGGGTGGCGCGGTCCTCCAGGCTGATGCGGACGCCGCCCGGATCGTTGGCCACGTCGGTGACGGTGAGGTCGCGGGCGAGGTCGATCTTCTCGCGCAGCAGGAATTTCAGTGGCGTCTGGGCGATGAAGTAGAGGTCCTGCGTGTTGAGCTTGCGGTCGCGCACCGCCACCGAGGTGCCGTCGGCGATCACCTCGAGCGGCGAGGGCTGGTCGTAGTCGAAGCGCAGGCGGCCGGGCTTGGCCAGCGTCAGCTTGCCGCCGATCCGGCGCCCATCGGCGCCGATCTGCATGAAGTTGCCCGTCAGGGTGTTTATCCCGTTGAAGTAGGCGTGGGCCTGGGCGAGCAGCGTCGCGGCATCCGCGGGCTCGCCGGGGGCGATCGCGGTCGGCGCGCCCACCGCCGCGACCTTGGGCTCGGCGGCCTTGTGCTCGGCCTTGCCGGACTTGGCACTGGCCGCCTTCGTGTCCTTGCCCGCCGGGTCCTTGCCGGAATCCTTGCTCGCCTCCTTGGCCTTGGGCGCGGGCTTCTTGGTCGGCGCGGGGGCCGGCGGGGCAGCCTCGGGCTGCGGCGCGGGCTCCTCCTTGTGGCCGAACAGGCTGTCGATGAAGGCGCCCACCTGCGCCTCGGCCGGGTTGGCGGTCGCGAGCCACAGCCCGGCGGCGATCAGGGAGCCGGCTGTGCGGATGCGGCGGCCGATCATCGGCAGAGTCTCCTGGGGAACCACGGCGTGGGCTCCGGCGGCAAAGGGAAAGCGGAACGCGACGTCAGCGAGCGGGTGAAGACGTCGCGCCCCCCGTCGTCTGCGCGAGCGGCGCGCGGCAACCCAGGAGCTCCACGGTGCCGGACGGCGCGCTGCCCTGGGCTGCTTCGCTCCGCTCTCACGGACGGGACGGGTTTCGCAGCGGCCCGTTAGAACCCCGCCCTGTGGCGAAGATGCGACGTCCGGGCCGCTCCCATGGGGGAGCGGCCCGGGGCGCGGCGTCTCACTCGTCGTCGTACACGCCGCTCGACATGTGGGCTGCGCCGGCGACCAAGATCTCGCGCTTGCCGGCATGGTTGGCCGGGCCGACGATCCCCTCGATCTCCATCCGCTCCATGATCGAGGCGGCGCGGTTGTAGCCGATCTGCAGACGGCGCTGGATGTAGCTCGTCGACGCCTTCTGGTCGCGCAGCACCACCTCGATCGCCTGCTTGTAGAGGTCGTCCGACTCGCCGCCGGTCGCCGCCGCGAAGGCGCCGATGTCGAAGACGGGGGCCTCCTCCTCGGGCTCGTCGCCGCGCTCGGCCTTGTCGGCCGCGGCGGCCTTGCCCCGGCCGGACCGGCCGCCCTCCTTGGCGGGCTCCTCGGGCGAATCGTCGGCCGTGACGGCGTCGAGGTAGCTGGGACGGCCCTGGCGCTTGAGATGCGCCACGACGGTCTCGACCTCGCTGTCCGAGCAGAACGGCCCGTGCACCCGGGTCGTGCGCCCGCCGCCGGCCATGAACAGCATGTCGCCCTGGCCCAGAAGCTGCTCCGCGCCCATCTCACCCAGGATCGTGCGCGAGTCGATCTTGCTCGTCACCTGGAAGCTGATCCGGGTCGGGAAGTTCGCCTTGATCGTGCCGGTGATCACGTCCACCGAAGGCCGCTGCGTCGCCATGATCAGGTGGATGCCCGCCGCCCGCGCCATCTGCGCCAGGCGCTGGATCGCCCCCTCGATGTCCTTGCCGGCCACCATCATCAGGTCGGCCATCTCGTCGACCACGATCACGATGTACGGCAGCGGCGCCAGGTCCATCGCCTCGTCCTCGTAGACCGCCTCGCCGGTGTGGCGGTCGAAGCCGGTCTGGATCGTGCGCGTGATGGTCTCGCCCTGCGCGG
>NZ_BACT01000733.1:0-2357 GCF_000333255.1 Methylobacterium sp. B1
CCTCCCCTCGCGGTGAGGAACCGAAGGTGGGGGCGACGCCGGATCGCGCGATCCGGTGCCCTCTCCACCGATCCCAACCCGGCCCCCCTCCCCGCCAGAATGAGGGGGCCGGTCGCATCGCTGCGACCGTCGGGGCCTGTCTTGTCGGGCGCCAGGTCCGAGCGGGATCGGGACCCGCTCGGGCCGCGGCCGCGAAGCGGCTCAGCCCTTGAGCTGCTTGTTGCAGGCCGAATAGTAGCCGCCGCCCTTCTCGATCCACTTCATGCCGCCCAACGTGCCGGCGGCCTTGGCCGCGTTGTAGCTGTCGAGACAGGTGTGCATGCGGGCCTTTCCGGCCGATTCCTTGGCGTATTTCGGATCGATGGCGCGGGGGAAGGCGGCCGATCCGGCGGCGGCGGCCGGTGTCGTTCCGGCGCGCGAACCGGCCGCCGGCGGGGCCGCGGGCGCGGCGGTCGTCGCGGTCGGCGACACCGGGTTGGGGGCGGTCGTCGGGGCGGTATCGGCCGCCGCGCCGCACTCGGCCTTGCGGAAGTCGTTCCACTTCTGCCCGTTCAGCGTCCCCGCCTGCTTGGCGGCCTGATACTTTGCCGAACACTCCTTGGTCGACAGGGCAGCGGCCGGCGAGGCACCGGCCGCCACGCCGGCAATCATCAGGGATGCAAATACATAGCGGCGCATATCGAAAAATCTCCGGGACACTATGTGTCGTCCCGGAAGAGACTAATACGGCTCTATCCCGTCGTGAATATGCGGGTGTCCGTTCCGGCGGGACAAGTCGGCAATCAAGTCCGGATCCGGTCCGATCCGGATCCGGGGTATGGTCCCGAGCCGGCCGCGCGGGCTACCAGCCGCCGTGGAACCGGCGCGGGCCGTCATAGCCGCCATAGCCGCGCTCGTAGCCGCCGTAGCCCGGCCGCCCGTAGGGCCCGCGGGGACCGCCCCAGCCCCAGCTGCGCTCGTTGGGCCGGCAATGGCCCCAGGGATTGGGGTGGAAGCCGGGACCGCAGCCGCCGGCCACGCGCTCGATCACGACCCCGGCATCGGGGGGGCCGTAGCCGAACGGTGCCGCGTTCGCCGCCGTGGCGGTGGCGAGCCCCGCCGTGACCACCGCGACCAGGCCGAGCATCTTGGAGCGCATCATGACACGATCTCCTGAACCAGCGGGCCGGACGCACCGGACCGATGGCAGGAGGATGCGCCGGTCGCCGTGAACCGGGACAGGTCCGGCCATTCATCAACCCGACGGGATCGGCCGGACGGGCCCACGCGCGACGGATCGGTCAGGCGGCCTGAAGCCGGACCGGGGTCGGCGCGGCGGCCCGTGAGCGCGCGTAGAGGTCGGCGCCGACGGCTTGGCCCGCCGCTTTGACGAGCGTGGCCTCGTCGCAGGACCGCGCCACCTTCAGGCCGAGCGCCGCGAGCCGCGCGTTGTCGGCGCAATAGGCCGCGATCCGGGCTCGCCCATAGGCCGGCATCGGGGCGAGCAGCCGGTCGCGCTCCGCGTCGTCGGCGCGGAACAGCGCCGAGATCAGCTCGATCGGAACCGGGTACCGCGCCAGGGCGCTGGGATGGGGGCGGTTTCCGTCGCGCGTCATGGATGCCTCTCCGCTTCGCTGTGCGGTGGAAGGTTCGGCAACCATAGTTAACGATCAGTTGTGATGGTCGCCGGCCCGAGGCGGATGTCTCAGCGGCGCGGCGGGTTCACCCAGGCGCCGCCGTCGGCGTGGTGCGGCCGATCCGTGTCCGCGGCCGGGATCAGGAGCTGCGCGTCCGCCCAGCGAGACGCCGCGCCCGGCGCCGCCGGTGTGATCGCCCCCGTCGTGACCGGATCGATCCAGGCAGGCGGGCCTTCGGCGAGGGACGCGCCCGGATCCGGCAGATTGCGCTCGTAGCCGGCGACGACCGCCGTGAGGGCGATCGCGGCCAGGAGGAACGCTAGACCGTCGAGGATCATGGAGCCGAGTCTCGGCATGGCACCCGCGCCTGTTGACCAAGCTTCGGGGCTACGGCGGCAGGGTTAACGAACCCTGTCCGAAACCGGGAGATCCGGCCCTGCAGCGGGCTCAGGCGTTCCGTCCGCCGCGCAGGGTCTTCAGGCCGATGCCCGTCGCCTCGAAACCGCCGTCGACGGCGAGTTGCTGGCCGGTGATGTAGGAGGCGCGCTCCGAGCAGAGGAAGACGATCGCCTCCGCGAGTTCCGTCTCCAGCCCGTAGCGGCCGAGCGGGACGGTGTCGTGGTAATCCGCCCGGATCTCGGGGCTGTGGACCGCCTTGGCCATCGCGGTATCCACCGGGCCGGGGGGCGACGGCGTTCACGCGGATGCCCCAGCGCGCCAACTCGACGGCCTGCTGCTGGG
>NZ_BACT01000732.1:0-3779 GCF_000333255.1 Methylobacterium sp. B1
GCAACCGGCAATACCTAAGGTGTTCTGCCTCCGCCGGCATCGATCCGCATCTAAGGGTGTAGCGATGGGCTGGGCCCGAACGGTCGGTAAGTTCAGCGCACCAAACCAGATCAGGAATATAAAACAAGAAAAGGCGAGGTTTTGGCTAAAGATCCTAAATCCGTATCATTTCAACGGCTAAGGTAAGTGAGTTGAGTGGCGCCGGGCTATATGGTGGGCTGACCCGGCGGTCAGCAGAAAAGAGGCTGACATGTCCGAGATCCACCTACCTGTTCCTATCCCTCACGGCAACGACGAAGCCGACGTAGATCTCATCCTGAAGTTGCGGCAGGCGGCCGAGGAGCGGACCGTCGATGAGTTGGACACCAAGATTCCCGACGATGTTGCCGCCGACTTGGAGCCGCATGCTGCCGCCATCAAATGACCCTGGTGCTGGACAGCGGCGATGCGGGCCAAAAGTTGCGCTTCCCGGCCGGATGCCGCCGGGCCCTGCCCGTCCTGAACGGCGTCGCCGGCTGGCTGTTCGTCGAAGGGAACGTCCGCTTCGTGGACCGTAATGTCCGCCCCGTCCTCGAATTCACCCGGCGGCCGGACCAGCGCAGCCTCGTCGCGCTGGCCGAGGACGGTAACCGCTACAGCCTCGTCCCCCTCGACATCGTGGCCATGCGTCCGGCCGGCGCCGCAGGCTCGCCCGAGTCCGAGCCGGCCGTGGCAGCCAGCCCGAACCCCGCCCCGCTCCAGGCCGCCGCCCCGGTTCCGGCCGAACTGCAGCCGGCGGCGACTGCTTCGGCGGCCCCCGCACCGGGTCTCTATGCCCTCGACCGGTTCCAGCAGCGCGACACCTGCCGGATCACCCTCGATGGCACCGGCGGCGGCGTGCACATCATCCCGGGCTGCCACGACAGTGGCCTGGAGGTGTTCGATCCGGTCCGCTGGCGCTACGCGAACGGGCGGATGACGCTGACCGCCAAGCGCGGCCACAGCATCGACCTCGTGCCGAGCGGCGACGGGCGCTGGCGGCGCGAACCGGAGGTCGGCACCGCCTTCGTCCTGCGCCGCGTCGACTGAGCGCGCCGCGGGGTTTCCGTCAGAGAGGCCACGCGAGCGACCGGCGATGCGTCAGCGGGACGACCCGCGACCGTCCTGTACCGGCAGCATCCGCTCCAGGAGTCCGTCCCGCCGGATGATCAGGTGCCACACCGTCCCGGCGACATGCAGCAGGACCAGGGCGTAGACAAGCCACTGGCCGAAGACGTGGATCGCCTCGAAGATCTTCTGGGCCGCGTCGTCCTTCGGTAGCCCCGGGACCGTGAACAGCCAGAAATACGGCGTGTCGCGACCGGACAGCGCGCTGAGCAGGTACCCGCTGATCGGCATGATCAGGAAGATCGCGTACAAAAGATAGTGATTGACGCGGCCGATCAGCGTCAGGAGCCGGGGCGCCTGCGGATCCGGCGGCGCCGGCCGGATCATCCGCCAGACGATCCGCAGGACCACGATCGCCAGGATCGTGAGGCCGACCGATTTGTGCAGCACGAACATGCTGCCCTTGGCCGGCGTCGGCGGCAGGCTGATCGCGACCCAGGCGAGCGGCAGGACCGCCAGGACCAGGGCCGCGCTCAGCCAGTGCAGCGCCTGTGACACCGGATGGTAGCGTGGCAGGCCGGAGGCCGTGACGTAGGTTGCGGGCAGCGCTGTCGCCGCCTTGCCGGCCGTGATCGGAGAACCTGACATGATCCCTCGCGGGTGAGCGTGGTCCGCCTTCGATCTAGGGCCCGCGGCAGGCCGGGGGAGTCTCGCGTCAGTCGGATGCGCCGGGTGCGGCCGTCCGCGCCACGTCGAGCAGGGCGGCAAGCTCCGCAGCCGCGGCGCGGATCCGGGCCGCCACGGTTTCGTCGACGATGCGGCCATCCACCAGGTCGTCGGATCCGGCATAGACGGAGGTCGGCGCGACATGCGCGGCGAAGAAGCCGAACAGCGGCCGGAGCCCGTGCTCGACCACCAGGGCGTGGCGAAGGCCGCCGCCCGTGGCGGTGAGGGCCACCGGCATGCCGATCATCCGGGCGGGATCGACGAAGTCGAACACGTGCTTGAACAGCCCGGCATAGCCGCCCTGATAGACCGGCGTCCCCACGATCAGGGCGTCCGCTCCTTCGATCGCCTCGACCAGGCGCAGGGCCGGTGCCGACAGCGCGTCCCGCTGCGTGGCGCCGAGGCCCGGGCCGGCATCCATCAGGTCGTAGACGGCGAGATCGATCCCGCGGAGGCGTCCGAGTTCGGCGCCGAGCGCCTCGACCAGGATGCGGGTGCGCGAGGGCCGCTTGGCGCTCCCCGAGAAGGCGACGATGCGGGCAGCGCTGGGCTTCACACTCGACTCGACACTCACCACGAAACCTTCCGCCGCAGCATGCCCCGATCCGGGCCTTCGCAAACTCTGGCGCATGCGCGGCACGCGACACGAGTGGTTTTGACGGTAGCGCATTCCCGCGCCGTATAAACCCTCGGCGGAGCCGCATGGGCGGCGGTCCGACGCGACCGTCTCTGGCAGCCCCTCATCCGCGCAGCCGCCAGACATGGCTGCGCTTGATCTCGGCATCCTCCAGCGAACGCGAGACCGGAACCGCATAGGTGGCGAGGCAATCGAGGCGGTCGCGCGGCAGATACGTGCGGCCCGGATCGCCGATCAGCACCGTGACGCCCCGCGCCTGCAAACCGGAGAGCCAGGCGGTCACGGCCCCGGCGAGGTCGCGCTCGTAGAAGACGTCGGCGGCCAGGACGAGGTCGACCTGCGGATCGCGGCCGAGGAGGTCGTCGCAGACCGGGGTGATCCGTCCGCCGACCCCGTTGGCCTCGGCGTTGAGGCGGATCGCCGCCTGGCGAAGGGATCGAGGTCGCTGGCCACGACGTGCTCCGCCCCGGCGAGCGCGGCGGCGATCGCCACCAAGCCGGATCCCGAGCGAAATCCAGGACGCGGGCCCCGTCCGCGATGTCGGGGTGGTCGAGGACGTACCGGGCGAGCGCTTGCCCGCCGGCCCAGGCGAAGGCCCAGAACGGCGGCGGCAGCCCGATCTCCTGCAACTCCTCCTCGGTCCGCTGCCAGAGGTCCGTCGCCTCGTCGGCGACGTGCAGGCGGATCTCGGGTGCATGGGGCACGGGCAGCAGACGGGTGTTGGCCCGGATGAATCCGGAGGGATCGTCCGGTGCGCGCACGGTCAGGCCTCCAGCAGGTCGCGCCATATGGCGCAGACATGGTCGGTCACCGCAGCCTCGGTGAAGCCCCCGGTCTCGATCCGGGTTCGAGCGGCCGCGCCCAGGCCGGCGACGAGGCCGGCATCCCCGCTCAGGCGCGCGAGGGCGGCGGCCAGGGCCGGCGCGTCGTTCGGAGGAACCAGCAGGCCCTCGACGCCATCGCGCACGAGGCTGCGGCAGCCCGGGACGTCGGACGCGACCAGGGCCCGGCCGCAGGAGGCCGCTTCCAGCAGCGTCCGCGGCAAGCCCTCGCCGCCGCGAGACGGCAGGCAGGCGACATGGTGGCCGGCCCAGACCGCCGTGACGTCGGTCGTCGGCCCATGCCAGACGATGCCGTCGCGGCTCCACGCACGCAGGGTCCCCTCGTCGATCGCCCGCCGGTTCGATGGGTCCGGCGCACCATACAGCGCCAGCTCGACCGGCGCGCCCTGGGCCTGGGCGAGGCGGACCGCCTCGACGGCGACGTCGATCCCCTTCGACCAGAGCATGCGGGCGACCACGGCCACCCGGAGCGGCGGCATGGGCGGCAG
>NZ_BACT01000731.1:0-20780 GCF_000333255.1 Methylobacterium sp. B1
AAATTTCGTTCTGATTTACCCCCTCACCAAGACCACATCCACACACCCGTGACCTCTGCGACCGCACCTTGACCCGGTGTGATGCTCACGCATGTCCGCAATTCCGATGAGAGACCATGGCCGACGACAAGATGAATTTGGAGTTGGGCGTAAGCGTCCACACTGAGGGCACCGAGAAGCTTACCGACCTCGACAAAATACTGTTGCGGATCAAAGCCGCTCAGGACCGTTACAACTCAACTCTTGGAAAGGGTAGTTCTGCGCAGTCTAAGGCTGCCAAGGAGGCGCTACAGGGCACGCAGGAGCGTATGCGCGTGCTCCGCATGCAGTTCGGCTACCAAGACCGGGAGCAGAAGAACCTAGCTAAGGAGGAACAGCGCTCGATCCGCGAGGCTGGCCGAATCCGGTCTCAGGAGAACCGCCGCGCCCTCGCCGAGGCGCGAGAACTCAACCGTGAGCGAGACCGTGCCGTCACCCGGATCGGGCGAGGAGCCTCACAAGCCCGCGGTGGCGCAACCCGTCTGGCAGGCGTGGGCGCTGCGGCTGCGGCAGCCGGCACCTACGCCGCTCAGCGTGCCGTCGACAGCCTAACGCGGTCCGCCGTGACCATCGACGACGCGATGAATCAGGCGATGATTCACGTGTACGGGTCTCAGGACACCAAGACCTCGCAGCGATCCGCGGCCGACCTTCGCCGTCGCCTGATGCCTGTCGCACAACGTCTTGGCGTGCGCACCGCCGACTTGATCGGTGCCACCGTCGAGGCCGCCCAGGCCGGCGTCGAGGACAACCTCCTCGATGCCGTCGTCGAGCAGGGCACCAAGTACGCCAAGATGAACAAGTTGAGTGTTCCGGACGTCTTGGAACAATCAGGCTACGCGTTGCAGGGTCTCAAGACCTTCGGCAAGGTCACGGCCGAAACCGTCAAATCGTACTACGACGAGGTCGCGTTCCTCATTGCTACGACGTCGGCGAACCGGCAACAGCTTCTGGAAGCCACCAAGACCGGCATGGCATCGGGCGCCACGGTCGGCATGGACCGGCAACAGACCCTCGCTGTCCTCGGCGCCATCACGGCGGTCGGCGGTGAAGGCGGACAGGCCAGCCGCCTCCTCTCGACGCAGGGCGCGCGCGCAGCCGGGTGGAGAAACAAGGGCCGCAACATCCTCGAGAAGCACCACCGGTCGGCCGATGATCGGCAGTTTCTCGATGCCGTGCAGCTTCTGGGTTACCGCGACTCGGACTCCATGGCCGACGCGTTCAGCCGCGATTTCTTCGGCTCGATGGTTCAGGTCCAAGACCGGATCAAGGGCATTGCCGACCCGCTGAAGCGTAAGGCCATCACCAAGCAGTTGTTCGGCCAAGAGTTCTCGGCCCTCGTCGACTCTCTCATCATGGGCGGGCAGCTACAGGAGTTCAGGAACAAGCTCTCCGGCGCGTCGGGCTTCCTCAACTCGTCATGGGCGAAGTTCACCACCAACTTGGGCTTCATCATCGACAAGATTGGAGTCGTCCTAGGAAATCTCACTGATACCCTCTCCCTCGGCTTGAAACCCCTCTACCAGGACTTGAGCCAGTGGATTGACCGGCTTCCCGCATCCTTCGACGGCCTGAACAGCGCCTTCCAGGCTGGCATCTACGGCTTCTTGAAGGGGCTCGGCTCCGAGGATGGTAGTCTCGGCTCGCTCCTCAACAAGGTGCTCGGTGACCCCGCGCAGTTCCGAGTCGATGCCGGCGCCTTCCTCCGGTTCGGTCGCGGTTTCGGTGAGGGACTAAGGTCGGTCGCCGACTCCATCCTGCGGGTGATTCGCCTGTTCACCGGCCAGAACGCCGACGCCGAGAAGATCGGGCGCTGGACGGCCGAGTTCCTGGCTATGAGCGCGGCCTTGGTAGCGGCCTCGCCCGCGATTTTGGCCATGTCGGGCATCGCCACCGCCGTGGGTGGGTTCACCACCGCCATGGTCGGGGCGTGGACGCTGCTACGCGGTGCCGGTCTCGTCGGTGGTGCCACGACGGCGGCAGGATCGGCGGCCGTCGCGACGGGTGCTCCTGCGGCTGCGGCTACGGGTGGCGGCTTCCTCGCCGGTTTGATGCGCCTTGTCCCCGCCTTTGCGGCGCCCCTCACGATGGACCCGTCGAAGGAGGCTCGCGACAAGCTCACCCAGCGGCTGGGCGACTGGGCAGCCAAACAGGGTCAACCCCTTGGCCAGGGTGGTACTTGGCAGGACGTCGGACCGTCCAAGCGCCTAGAGGAAATGCGCACGGCGCTAGAGAAGACCACCGCGGCCACGGTGAAGAACACGGAATCGACGAGGAACGCAGCCAAACAGCAACCGAGTCGAAGGCGGCCGAGGTCAAAGCCGAGGAGGCGCGCAAGCTCTCCGAGTTGGTGAGCATCCGCAACGGCGCGATGTCCGGTAGCGTCGGCGGTGGCCCGTCGACCGCGGATCAGCTCCGGAGCCGTGGGTTCCGCAACGTGATCGGCGACGGTAGCCCCAATGCCGGTAGCAACGGCGGGATGCCTCAAGCCGATGTGGGCGGCACACGCAGCGGCGGGACGAGGTCTTGGCGTAACCGAAATCCCGGCAACCTGAAGGATGGGCCGTTCGCTCGTCGTATGGGCGCCATCGGCCGAGATGCCGGCGGGTTTGCTGTGTTCCCCGACGAGGCCACAGGTCGGAAGGCGCAGGCCGCTCTCTTGTTCGACAACGACCGCTACAAGAACTTGTCGATCCGCGACGCCATCGCCCGGTACGCCCCCGGTAGCGACGGCAACGATCCCGCATCCTACGCGGCGCAGATGGCCCGTGCGGCGGGTGTCGGCGTCGATACCCGTCTGTCCGATCTCACGCCCGCCCAGCGCGAGAAGTTCCTCGACGCCCAGCGGGATAAGGAAGGTTGGCGAGCCGGCACGACCACGGGCGGCGCAAGCCCGACACCGTCCGTCGCGGCAGGTGGCGGACACAGCGTCCCGTACATGCGCGGCGCCATCACCATGGAAGGCAAGCAATACGCCTTTGGGAGTGGTGGTCACCGTGGTGCAAACTCGATACCGGCAGGTGTTTATCCAATCACGCCCAATGCTATCGGGCCTTGGGGACGTGCCAATAATGCCATCGGCATCAACAACAACCAGATCTACGACAAGACTCTGGGCCGGATGCGTGACGGTATCGAGCTGCACGCGGCGTCCGGCGCCTCTATGATGTCGGCTGGGTGTCTGGCCATCTTGAAGTCTCAGTACGCCGAGTTCCGGACGCACACCCTCGACTTCGTCAAGCGCCACGGTCGCGCATGGTTGAAGGTCGATGCCAACGGCCAAGCCTCGATCACCGCCGATAGGCCCGATGATCCGACCGCCAAGGCTCAGGCCGAGGCCCAGAGGACGAAGGACATGGGCGCCGGCATCAGCAAGCCGGCAACGCCGAAGGCCGGCCTCGGTGACCTAGATGTCGCCCCTTCCAAGGGGGGACCGCAGGCCCCGATGTTGTCGGTCCCGCAGGCCGCTCCCGCGCCTCGGAACATCACGTCGGGCGTGCCGCAGGGCGCCGGACGTCGTGGTGGCGGCGCAGGCGGCGGCGTGACCGTGAATATCGCCGCGGTCCATGGCGGCGACCCGAAGGCCAATGGCGAAGAGGTCGGCCGACAGGTCCGTAGCGCGGTGAACTCGAGCTACATCGATGTCGACGGCTACGGCTACGCATGAGATAGCAACGGCTGGAAGAATGGCCCAACTCGTTGAGGAAAAGGGTCATTCTCTCCGTTGATGTCAAAGACCACTGATGTTGACCGAAAGTCATGATGTTCGATCAAGACATGCGAATACGGTCGGCGGATTTGCGATCCGTCGAATCGTGTTGTATTGTACGCGGTGATCGGCGAGGCGCGGTGTCTCGTCGACGCCGGGCAATGGAGCGGCGACGGACTCGAAGGTCTATCGCGTTTGCATAAATAGAAAAGGGACGCCCCCTACCTGCCTCTCAGTTTTCGAGGCCAGGACGCAGGGAAAGGGGCGCTGAAATGATGTCTGAAGATAACATCTCGCATACCCTGCGGCAAGGGTCCGAATACGACATCGGCGGTGATCCGCACGTCCCCGCGTGGTTCGACATCGACGGCGAGGCTACCCTCTGGGACAAGCTGCCCAAGCCGTCGGCGCCGCCTCAGTCCAAGTCGATCAGGGCTGAGATCCTCGATCAGGCTTTCTCGGGGTTTTCCCGTGTGTTGGAGGCTGAGATCAAGGCCGGAGCGACAGCTCGCGCCGAGATCGACAAGGCCCGCCGGTCTACCAACGCCGCCGGCATCCAGCGGGATCGGAAGAAGGTCACGAAGATCTGCGCCGGGCAGCGCGCCGGTCTCGTCCGTGTCCTGCGCAAGCTCGAGCGTCGGGATGAGATCGTCGAGTTTAACGACCGCGCCCGCAAGGCCGTCGACCTCATTCTGGACCTGTCGGCGAACATGTCGGTGCACTCCGACTGCGACTGGCAGAAGACGCGGCGCTGGCTCGAGAAGGCCCTCCCGGTCTTGGTTTTGGATCACGGCGTGTGGATGGAGTCGCGGTACCGGGTCCATCTGCGGGCGGCCGAGGCCGAGATGGCGCGGCGTATCCCGACCACGCTGTCCGACTACCGCACGGCGCCGAGCCCCCGCGAAATCGCCGAGTGCCTTACGATCACCACCGCCGTCCTGCGGGAGGCCAAGGCGAACAGGTGCGGCCTCACGTCGGTCGACCCTGAGCCGAAGCGGGATCGTGACCGTCGTGGTTCCGAGAAGCGGCGTCGTGATCGGGGCCAGAAGTTGCGATCGGACTGCACGAAGGACGCGGATTTCCAGAAGCTCGCTAAGGATCTGAACTGCCACGTCAGCACCATCTGGCGCCACGATACGAAGGGCGATCTGGGCGCCTGGATCGTCAAGCGCAGGGCCAAGCTCGGCCTGTGAGGCACGGACGGGAAATGCGAGAAACGCGTCGCGTTGGTTAAGAGAAGAATATACGCGCGATTAGTTTCTCGCATTCTGGATCATGCCTCTCGCAGAGCATGGCCCACGCCATGCGGAGCGATGGAGCAGGCGGACGGTCCAGGCGCCCAGATCGTCATATCCTGGAGCGGGGCGGTCAGACCCGCGCAAGGATCAGGCGCACAGCGTCAGTCCGGGCACCGTCAGAAGTTCCTCCCCGCTAAACGTCCGGGAGTACGGCTTCGCCCCCCTTTCCAACGATGAAGACGGGGATCGACGGTCGAGCCTCATCCTCGGAGCGCGGCGCCCGGCCGATAGGTTCCCCTTCCCCTTCCAAGAGAAAGTTTGACGGTCTGAGCTATCCGGCTGGGCGGTGATCCGAGACGCGCCGGCACCAGAGCCCAGACGCGACGGCCGACACCTCTTCCCTATGGAAAGGGAAACGGGACTGACGGAACAAGCTCGCCGCATCAGGTTGGAGCATATCCGTATCGGCGTAGCTCTCATCCCAAGTTCTAGACGGCGAAACCCAAGAGTTTTCGGGTAAATATCTGCGGCGGCGTTTTGAAGCGGGCCCATTATGTGGTATAAGACTTGGGTGAAAGGCTAGATCGATAAGAGACAGACGTGACTGACATTGCCGACCGGGATGACGGACGACCCGACGACTTGCTAAAGATGCGTGAGAACCCTTCGCTCACCGTTTCGAAGCTTGTTTGGGCGGGGAATGTCCGGGTCGATGATCTCCGTCTGATGCTCGATGATGTTGCCGACACGGTGCGCGCCGTCGCCGTTGCGGAGATCGTGTTCCTGACCGTCCGCCTGACGAGGCCGAAGCGGGATCCGATCCGTCAGCGGTTGGCTCTGGGTATCGCCGACCCGACCGGCGACGGCGCGCAGAACCACATCGAGGAGCGCCGCCATGCCGGCCTGTGACAATCCCAGCACCCAGGCGCGCACCACGCCCGGCCGGAGTTGGATCGTCGAGGGAAAGCTCGTTCAGGCGATCTGGCGCACGGAGTGGATCCTGCTCCACGTCGAGATCAGCCGCGAGGAGGCCGACGCCATCGAGGCCGCCTGTGTCGACGTGATCGCCGAGGCGTTCCCCGGCACTTCCGGCGAGGCCGTCGAGAGCCCCGTCAACGTCGTCGACGGCAAGCTGTGCCTCAAGTCGTGGGGCCGCCAGATCGGGACGATCCGCAACAAAGACGACGAGGAACTTGTGTCGGTCCGGGCGGGCGCCAAGGTTGCCCTGCGCGTGATGATGAAGCCTTATCGCGACCCGGCGCGGGGCCTGCGCGTGACGGCGTTCCCGATGCGCCTCGACGTGCGCAAGCCGGCGCCGAAGCCCCGGCCGGTGAAGGGCAAGAAGGCCCTCGCCGAGGAGCGCGCCCGCAACGTGGCCGAGCGCGCCGCCGCCAAGGCCGCTGCGCGGAAGCCGGTTCAGGCGCCGAAGCCGGTCAAGCCGCCCAGGGCTCCCGGTACAATGCCCACGGCGGCGAACCTCATCCCGATTTCCAATACGAAGCACTAAGCCTATGTTCCGCCGCAAGTCCGTCGCGTACCCAACGAAGCAGGCGCGTCGAGCCCTCATGAAGCAAGGCGAGAGGGTCCACGATATCGACCGGTCGCAGTGGATCCGGCCGGTTCGCATTTCGCCGCCGATCACCATGCCGACCACGGCCTACCGCGAGATCACCGACGAGATGTTGGGCATGCCCCGGAACGACGGGGCCCAGCTTCGTGCCGAGGGATTTCTCGCCTGCGTGATCGCCGACCGCCTGCGTCGGGAGAATCAGGCCCGTGCTGCTGCTACCCTCGCCGCATGGGCTCGGCTTGCACCCGGACCGACCGTGCACGCCGAGGTGGACGACGCGAGCATCGCCGTCATCGACCCGACCGACGTCCTCGACGAGACCGACAAGGCCATCCTGGCCGAGTTGAAGCGGATCACCGCCCGGCCTCCGTGTCGGTGGATGCGGGTCGAGACCGACCTGAAGGCCGGCTAACTCGTTGTTTCTGAACCATCCAATTTTGGATGCACAGCTTCGGGTTGGCTAAGTGCTTGATTTCAAACGACGCAAAATTGCGTTGCTCGCCAATCCACCGTCGACAGGCCGTTATCGCGGCCGCCAAGCCATCTAGGATGGCTCAGGACGGCGACGGAGCCCCCGCCGCGACGTAGGGCCCGGAAACCGCTATCGGCCGCTGGCGACCTGTCAGAATGCGAAATCGGCTGTGACGCCTCGACACGAGGTGGTCGCAGCGCTCGCGGACCCTGCGCGAATATCGGCGATCCGGGCGCACCTGCGGCGTCGACATCACAACGGCCAAGCCCGGGATTGGTTCCCGAACCGGCCGCCTCCTCAATCCCATGGCCAGGGCAATCCCGCCCTACGCCGCCAACGCCGTCACCGCTATGCCCATCTCGATCCCGTTCCAACGCAGCAAGACCAACAATCCGTCGATCCTTCTCGACCCCGACCTCCTCGACGCCATCGACGCCGTGCGGGTTGCTGAGCACTGTGAGAAGCCGCTCTCCCGATCCGCGATGGTGCGATACCTGCTCTGGTTTGCCATCGCCCTGATGACCGACGAGCGGGCGATTGCCGAGTTCATCGCCGAGCATCAGTCCAATGACGCGGGCAAGGCCGTTACGCCCCGATCCTCAAGAGGAGGACCCTGATTTCCTGCCGGAAGCGGCCTCCTGAAAAATCAGGAGAGGAAAACCAGGGACTTAGGGCTCGTCTCCCCGGCCCCGACGACGACGTTCTCGGACCTCACGCAGTACCGCCACGACGGCCGACACGACAACCGCGGCCTTGGCGAGGTGCCCCATGATCGACTCGGCATCCATCCCGTCATCCCTCCGCTCTCGATCTGGGACGAGGCTCGCACGGGACCGCTAACGCGTACTGCACCGCGTCCGGAGGGTTTCAACCATTGGCCGCCTCGACCTCGGCGCCTTCATGCACCACCGGCATTGACGGCGATTCCGCCCCGTCGGCGGGCGTGACCTCGACGGCGCCGTCAGTGTCAGCCTCGTTTGGACAGATCTTCAGCGCCGGCCGGATGGAGTGCGGCAACCGTCCCAGGACGACGCGGGCCTTCGAATGCCCACAGGGGGCACCTCGAGCACGCAGAGATACTTTTCCAGGGCTCCTTTAGGTGTCAGCCGTGCGAGCCGACGGGAGCGCACTCGCAGCCGAGGAGGAGCGCTCTGGCGGACTCTTCGTTCTGGCTGAGGTGGACGTCGAGTAGCCAGAAGTTGCCGCCGGTAATGCCAGATTGCATCGTGGACGGCGTCAATCAGGCTGAGAAAGGTATTCTAGCTCTTGGACAAAATTTAGAGCACTATTGTAATCCTCGGACGACAATCTTAGGATCGGCACTGACAATATTGTCGCGTATCTGACAGCCACCTCACTGGATTGTCGCTGCTGCTCATCCAACTCATAGAGCTTTCTGTCCGGACGTGTTCGTAGGTCGGCCTTCCGTCGGCGTCTGATGTGGGCGGCGTACTCCTCTATCAAGATGATACCAGCAATCTCCAAGGCTTGAATTACCTCGACTGGAACGTCGATCAAATCTTTATCATTATCTATGACGCTGTGAGCTTCCAGGAGAACGGTTTGTTGCCATCTGCCACTTCTCGCCCGGCGGACCGCTTCCGATAGTAGGGCCTGATTTGCCAAAATTACATCGCGGTTGGCCGTGCGCAGTTTTTCTGGATCTACCCTAAGAGCCTCTTTGAGAAGGGTGCCGGCACTCAGGCAAAGTAGATCCGGCCGAAATTCGGACATCCGCCGCGCCAGGAAACTCTTACCGACGCCGGAAATACCGAGCAATACGATGAGTGGGCCCGGCCTCACAGCGCAAACCCAAAATTCATCGAGGATAACAGTGTACCTAAGCTGCTCCGCGGGATCGACGTAATCGACCGTGGCGGGCCTTTCAGTACGCCGCCCTCGAGAAGCTTATCGATTTTGATGACAGGGTCGAGATGACCGATCAGGAGAAAATCTATAACCGTCACGCCGTTCGGTGCGTCCTCGATGGTCTGTCTGAGATCGTCTTCGGAATAGACAGACCGACCCGCGGTCGATCGAGATAGCTCACGATAGTCGCGGGCTCTACGGACCTGTTCCACAACGCCGACGGTCGTGACGGCCTGAGAGTGAAATGCTGCGTCCTCCCGCGACTGGTAGAAGAATACGACATCGCCGGCCTTCATCATCTTGTTGAAGCTGCGGCAGACGTAAACCTTGCGAATCGTGTTTCCGGGCTTGCGGCCAGCTTGTCTCAGGTCGAGGGTCTCGTCGCCAAACAGAGGCATCGGCGTAAGTCGCGCGGCCTCAGGGAATAGCTGCCGATGGAAGCGCCATTGGATCGGGATCGCGAAAAGAGAAACAGGGTCTTGGATGCTAAAACGGGGATAATTCTTCCTCAAGACGTCTGCCAGATCGGAGCGATCTGAGATCTCGAGCCGAGTGCGGCGGATCGGCTTAACGGCTACAATCTCCTCGGCAGCATTTTCCATAGAGGTCTCAAAGCCAAATCGCTCAATCAAATCGAGTAGAGCGACTTGCTTCGGATATGTGGTGAGATAGAGAAAGTCGAAACCGTTCTGCTGCGCATGCAAAATCGCTTTGCGTAATAGAAGCTCGCCCACCTTATTGCCTTGAGCGTTGTCTGCAACCTTGAAGGTGCAGAGTTTCAAGACACGAAGATGAGGTGCGACACCTATCTCATCTCCTGATTCTGGCTTTCGCACGACAAGCCCGTGCACCCGACCGTCGCCGCCTGAAATTGTCCAACATGGTCGATGTTCAGGGGAGCACTTAGTCGACCACCATTCCGAGAATTCAGGATAGTCTAATCGGAGGCTTTCGAATATCGGATCTGTTGGGTCTAAGCTGTATGCAGGGACGTCGGAAACGTAAGGCAATCCGTCGTCGACAGGATCCTGTAGCGATCTCAGCCACACGACCGCGTCACCCAGCGTGAGTACGCGCTCTTCAAGATCTCCGTCTTTGACGCGTCGGTGTAATCCGGCGTCCTGGCTGACGAGAATGTCGACGGTGTTGATCGAGAGCGCGTGCAGAAGCGCTACGTCGACGCGGTCATTCTGGGATCGGATTGATCCCCAGCGGGCTTCCAACTCCGCGATGGGTGGCAGCGGTATCGGCGCGAGTTGAAGGAACTTGGAGACGCGGGATTCCGATATGGAGCGGCGGCGACGATCCGGATCGCGGTCGAAGTCGTCGAGCGTCGCTGGGTGCACGTAGAGGGCGATTGCGCCTGCCAGACAGCGGCGCGCGAAATCGGCGACGAGTGGTTCGGTTTGCCCCGGATCTTCGAGGGCGATCAGCACATTGGTGTCGATTAAGAGCCTAACCCTGCTCATGGTCGATGAGGTCACGGTGGGCCTCGCGCAGGACAATGTACGACTGTGGCGCGTTCAGGCCGTGCGTCGACCGCATCTCATCCAGCCGGACCGGCGCGGCATATCTCATGGGGCGCTCCAGCGATATCGCGCATCCTTCATCGACACCGTCGAAGTAGCGCATGAAGTCGGCCTTGGTAATCGACGCACGTTTGCCGTATCGGCTCCACAATTGCGCAATCGGGACGCGAGCAACATTCTCGATGTGCGCAAATCCAACGACCGCGGCGACAGGTTGCGTCGCGTAGATCAGCATCCTGCAACCCGATCCATAAGGCCCAAAACGTCGGCGCAACTCGACGTCTTTCTTCCCCTCGAGGATCAACTCGGCGTAATAACTGTGGATGCTAAATAGCAGCGTCGGGCGTTCGCAGGCCACCAAGGGAAACAGAGACTCTTGTCCCGATGGCGCGTTCACGTGTTGAGCGAGTGAACGAGCGGGCCGTTGTACACATGCTCGACGACCCCCGGCCGATAGAGAGACTCGATGCGGGCCGTCTCGACGAAGCCGAGCCTCTGCATCAGTGGCTCGAACTCGGCGTAGCGCTCGGCCGGCACGGTGAAGAGGGGGCGAGTCACGCCAAGCCACTCGATCGACTCCTCGAGCAGCCGGCGTCCCAGGCTACGCCCGCGCTCGGACTCCGACACCCAGGCCGTGCAGATCTTCGACTCGCCGCCTTCCCGCTTGAGAATTGCGACCGCCGACGGCGCGTCGAGGCTGCCCTCCCAGAACAGGTGCCGAGTCCCCCGTGAGAGGCCGGGCACGACCTTGTTCCAGTACCAGGATGTGAAGCCCGGATAGGTACCCTCGAGGTGCGACAGGGTCGGCCACAGCTTTTCCGCTTCTCTGCTCAGAGAATCGGCGGCGGTCTCGTTGGGGCCTGCGAGCAGGGGCAAGGCGGTGGCTGTCAGCGGCATCGGCATCCCTTGAATCATAGTGGACCCTCAACGCTGTCGAAAGGGCTGCGGCTCGCGCATCTGCCTTCTTTTCCACGCCCGGTTGATCCCTGCCACCGCCATCGGTGCGAGGGCGAGAACGGTAAGCAGACCACCGGCATACAGATTCGCATACCCAGGGCCGGGCTGCTGGAGGCTGGCGAAGCGGAAGCCGCGACCGAGACCTGATAGGACTATATTAAGAATCGCTGAGCCTATCCCGCCTATCGCAAGAATCGCGATGAAGTAAGTCCAGATTCGAGGCTTGCCAGTGCGGAAACTTGCATATGCTATGAAATCGTCGATAGGTTTTCCATTCCCGGCAAGTTCACGCCATTGATAGATGGTCATGCCTTCTGCTGAGTGATTGTTAGTCCGAAGCTTTGGCTTCCCAACACTAAGATAGCTCGACCATATCTCATCCTCAAGACGACGTACTTTTCGAAAATTCTGATGCTGACTGCTGAGCTGGTAATCTCGACTGCGTATCAAAAAATAGTGGACTGACTCGAGGAAAAACTGCCCGTCGGCTGTGCGTTGCAGTACATCTGGCGGAAAACTTCTGCGCTCGTTAAGTCGAAACTCGGTAGTCTCTAGAATGTCCTGCGTAAGCGCGAGTCCTACGCTGGCCGCCCTGTCTTCGGTCGAGAATAGATTTTGGGCTGAGCCTTCTAAAAATATTCTGAGTCTGACATAATGTTCTTTGTTATGTTCGTCGGCGTTCACAATGTCTCTGCATAGGCAATTGTTTAGCGCAATGATTGTACCGTTTGACTTACCGGGAACATTGACCGGATCGATTGAAATATCTCGATCCACATCGATTTTGTAGATTGCCCGAAGTTTATCTGGCTTTGCGGTGACTACAAAATATCGATCTTTATCGCGAACTAAAGTAGAGACTTCATTGAAGACGGCGTTCAGCGTCTCGACATCTTTGAGCGCCCGACTGAGATCGAACACATCACCAGAGTCGATGTGCGTGGGGAGATAGAGATAGATACGATCGATCTTCTCGACGTGAGTCAGTAGCAGTCCGACATCGAGAAAATTGAATTTCTTGTCCAGATCGCGCCAGAGGTTAACGTGAAGTTTCAAGCGGGGCTGCGTTGCCGCAGTCCGGCACTCGGTTCTTCTAGAGGCTGAAGCCTCGGCTCCCTCGATCGATGACGATCCGGCCTCTTCCGGTGCCTCCGGCGCAGCAATGTCGGGCGCTGACGGAGGTGCAGTGCCCCCCGGCTGCGGTACCGCATCGTTGCTTTCGTACCATAGCGCAAGTGTGCCGTTCATCGGCGGACCATAGGAGGGCTTCAACTTAAGCGCGACGACCGAAGAGCCCAATCTAGAGTTACCCTCCGTTTTTTTACGCCGCATCGGCCGTTATCGTCCTAGCCGGTCTCGCTTACGGACGATCCGGATGCCCTGGCGTAGCGTAATCTCGTTGTGTGGGTAGGCTCCCTCAACGGCCTCGTAGGCTGCCACGGCACCGTCGAGCGGGTAGATCACCGCAAGGCGCATCTCGATCCGCCCTCGCTCGCCCCAGACCTCGATTGTGAACGGACTACCGGGCGGAACAGGTGGCTCAAGGCTCGCGGGCTTCGGCAGATCGAGCTTTGCAACGCATCCGGCTTCATACTTACGTGGTGCGGCTGCTCCCGGCGCCCGCTGGTAGCGACAGGACGCCGTCAGATGGCGCAGGAGATCAATCTGGCTGATGTTGGCGCCGTAGCGCTCGATCAGGCTTGAAACCCGGTAGCTCCCCTGCCGCTTGCACGTGGTGCACTCCACCCGCACCCGGTCGCCCGAGACATCACCCAGACGATCCATGGCTCAGGCGTCGACCCGACCGCGGACGTAGCCGCGTGAGATCTGCCGGGCCCGCTGACGCAGCCGATCTTCCAGATCATCGCGCTCTGCCAGAGCATCCGCAGCCAGAGCGACGAGCGCCGACCATCCATTCCGATGGGCGGCCTGGAAATAGGCCAGTGCGACGGTCTCGGCCTCGTCGAGATGAACATCATCGGCGGCCACCACCGGTCGGGGCTCGTGCATCGGCTTCGTCTCCGTTCTGGAACGTACCAAGAACAAATCCTAGCGAGACCGCAGGTTCAACAGCGACGTATCGAAATCTTAGAGGTCTGGGGATGGATGTGAACTCGGCGTCGAAACCGATTGCGTGACCGAAGGTTACGGTCACTGCACCATATCTGACGAGGTCGTCGGACCGCTCCGGAAGGTGCTGCTCGCTGACTGGGTGGTGGCCTAAATCGCCGAGCGCAACTCCCGAACGGTTCAGGCATAGCTAGCAGCGTCGCGGTGACCGGCTGCCGCTTCCGGCAGGGCCAACAGCGTTGTCGACACGTGCATGCGCGATACGAGTGTCCGCGGCGTGGTTGCGCCCACAGCCCACCGTACCCCGGCCAAGTCGATCTGCCATGACGTGATGCCAGGGACCGCCGTGCTGATGACGCCGCGGTACCGGAGCACACCGCGGCCGATATCGTCCGAGACATGCTGTAGGTGAGGGCCCAGCGCGCTCGTCATGTCGGCGAGGAACACGGCCTCCTGATCGACCGGAAGCATCCGTGAGAAGATCTGCGCCTGCGGGTCGAGCGGCTTGCCGACGTGGTGGTGATACAATCCCTTTGTCAGGTAACCGTAGAAGTCGAGCATCGTCGCAGTATCGACCTGAAAGGCAACCGTGGGCAGGGCGATGCCTGAGCCCGTCTGCTCCCAGGCCCGTTCCGCCGACCGGCCCAGGGCAAGGACGTGGTTCGGCCGACTTCGGGCGCGCTGCTCAAGGTTCTCCTTCAGAAAATTGAGGGCGTTGTCGTGTCGCGCCCCTACGAGCACCATCGTGCGAGCGTAGTCTTCGACCTGCTCCTTGGCCGCGTTGCAGGCTCGACAGGCTGGCACCTTGGGGGTGTTCGCCCGATCCGGAATCGGCAGAAAGGCTCTGGCCAAGACATGTTCGGCGTCCGTCGACGAGCCGGGCCGGGCGCAGTACGCGCATGCCTTGGCGCGGAACTTCTTACTCGACATGAGTTCTTAGACCTCCGCGTCACGCGGTGCCTATGCGTCCGGGCAGCCATCGGACTGACGGCGATCGAGGCGACGACCTCGAAGGTCATGCCGATGTCCGTTCTTAGCGCCAGCATTCCACGCACAGCCCGCCGATCGACAGAGAGGACGCGACGATGCCGCGCCCTCCCGTGATGGGCCGCTAGCCGGCGGCAGGGATCTCCGCGTACCGACGCCCGGTCTTGATCTCCGAGATCCGGCCGGGGTTCACATCGTAGTCCGCGGCGATCCGGTTCAAGAACTCGCGCCGCTGGATGCGCCGCTTGATCTCAGGAACGTCCGCTGGGTCGATCCGACGAGAAGGCATGCGGTTGCTGCCGGGGTTCCGGCCCATGTAATTAGCCATTATGCTTCCTTCGCATGGCCAATGGTTGAGCGCTTGACTGGAAATCCCGGCCGGTGCTTGATGCAGCCGGCCGAGGTGCTTCCATGTGGTCCGACGGGCTCGACTCGACCGGACCTCGCCTCGATCAGAACGGCCCAGCGTTGCCCCGCTGGGCCGTCTTCGTTTCGAAACGACACAGCGAATCTCCCACGACCGCCGCTCTCACGTCAACAAGTGGTGTTCGGCAAGTGTGTTAAGCGCTAGATGTTGTACCGGCACGCGAAACCCTGTGGATATCGTCCCGGCTTGGGATAAGTGCCCTTCCCGCTTTCGGAATTTTGTTCGGCGAAATTTTAGATTCACAACCTTCAGCCGGTTGTCCCCGAGGCGTCCTGAACCGGCGACTGAAACCGTAGTCCGGGCGTTGCCCAGTAGCGACACGTACGGCGACCTAGTGGCCCTTTCGAAGGGCTCCAGACCGCGCGCATCTTCACATGGTGGATGTTCTCTCGTGGGTGTTCACGTCGCAGGCCGAGCGCGTCGAGGTTGCCGGCCTTCAGGACAGAATCAGGCCCGCTCTCGCACTCCCGCTCGCTGTCTCGCCGGTCCGCCGTTGGTATCGTAGGCGGCGATCTCCGTCCCGACCTCGACGGCGCCGCCGTTTTCCACCGTGGCGGGGGTGGCCTTCGGGACCGGTATCCGCGCCACCTCCCCGGCCAGGAACTTGACGTCGTCATGGTGGCGATACTGCCCGGCCACACCGCCGGCCGCGTGACCTTGTAGGTGATCGGCCACGGAATCGGCCATGCCCGACCGCGTCGCCGTCGACTTCCACCAGTGGCGCGCCGAGTGTGCCGGGCCTTTGCGCGGGTCGTCGAACCCCGGCAGGGTCCGTACCCAGTCCGAGAAGCGGTTGGCCACCGACTTGGACGCGTGCCGCCCCTCGCCGTCGCCGCGTGCTCCCCGCTTCGGTCGGGACCCGTAGAATAGAGGCCCATCCTTCGACCGGGCGAACGCGAGGAAGCCGCTCTCCACCAGGGCGGGGTGCATGGGCACGGTCCGCTCGCTGCCCTCATTCTTGAGGGAGCCGCCGTCCGCCGCCGGCTCGATGCGCAGGACATGCACGCCGTCCTCGATCCGCACCCGGTCCGACGACAACTGCGTCAACTCGCCGACGCGCGCGCCCGTGGTCGCTAGCAGGATCGGGAGCCACCGCCGGTAATCCGCGGTCTCGCCCTCCGCGTGCCTGAGCATCCGGGCGATGTCGTCGTGCGTGTAGGGAAGCCGACCGGTCCCGGCCCGCTTCTTGACGTCGACCTTGATCCCCTCGGCGGGGTTCCGCGAGACGAGCTTGTTGCCGATGGCGAAGGCGTACAGCCGCCTGATGCACGCCAAGTCGGAATCGGCCACGGTCTTGAGCGACCGCCCCGCCGCGATGCGGGAGTCCTTCCACGCGACAACGTCCTGATCCGTGACCCGCGCCGCATCGTCGTGCTTCAGGTGCCGCTTGAAGTCGGCGAGAATGCCCCGCCACGTCGTGAGGGTGCTGCCCGCCGGCTGGGTCTCGCGCCGCCACCGGTCGAAGATGTCGGAGAGGCTGACGGCCGCCCTGCCCTCTTTCTGGAAAGGGGGAAACCGCGTGGCCGCAGGATCGGAACGGAAGTCGCCGCCCGCCATCCGCTTCAACGTCGCGCCCGCCTGCAACGCCGCCGCTGCGATCCGGCGCAGGAGGTTGAGTCGGGTCTCGTCGTCGACCTCGATCCCGTGCCGCTGCAACACCCAGTAGGCGAGCCGGCCGACGCGTTGTTCCAGGGCGCGCGCCTCCCAGGTTCGAGCCATGCCGTCGATGGTCTCGGTGAGTGATTCGCCCTCGACCTCACCGAACAGCAAAACGCGCATGGTCTCGTCGTCGGACTGGCCACGTTCCGGTATCGGCGGTGCTCCCGGTATCCGGCCCTCGACCGCGGCGCGCACCAATGCCTTGAACGACTCCCACTGCCGAACCGTGCCGGGGTTATCGGCGTGCTCGTCGACCAGAAGGTTGTGCACCTCGCCGGCCAGCGCCTCGACCTGACGCTGTGTGAGGGGCGCAGGACCGCGTCGCAGGGCGTCGCAGAACAAGGTAAGCGCGGCCCGCACGGCGTGTGTGCGGATATCGGCGATGCGGCCGTCGCGCGTCTGGAGGGAGCCCTTGCAGAACTCGCCCAGCGTCACCGTGAAGGTTGATTCGGGTTCGGTCGCCGTCGCCGGGAAGGTCACGCTCAGGCGCCTGCCCCGCGCCCGTTCTCGGACGTCGGTCGGGACCCGGATTTTGACCTGCTTGAAGCCCGAATCGGGTCGGGCGGCGTGGCGCTTCATGCTGAGTTTCATGGGATGGCTGTGACCCGGTGTTGTGACCCGGTCGGGAGCCGAAAACCCAATACTATCAGTAACTCAACGGGCTACGGTAGAGTGGTGCCCAGGAAAGGACTCGAACCTTCACCTCTCGCGAGACTGGTACCTGAAACCAGCGCGTCTACCAATTCCGCCACCTGGGCTTGCCGTCGGCCATCGGCCGGCGACGGCTCCGTTTAGGCAACCGAGCCGCCGCCGTCAATCGGGATTTCAACCCTGCGGCCATTCCCGGATGTCGACGAAGCGACCGGCCACCGCCGCGGCCGCCGCCATGGCCGGGGACACGAGGTGCGTCCGCCCGCGCGGACCCTGGCGGCCCTCGAAGTTGCGGTTCGACGTTGACGCGCAGCGCTCGCCCGGACGCAGCTTGTCCGGGTTCATCCCGAGGCACATGGAGCAACCCGGCTCGCGCCAGTCGAAGCCCGCGGCCTTGAGGATCTTGTCGAGCCCTTCCGCCTCCGCCTGCGCCTTCACGAGGCCAGAGCCCGGCACGATCATCGCCGAGACGCCCTCATGCACCTTGCGGTCGCCGACGACCCGCGCGACCTCACGCAGATCCTCGATGCGGCCGTTCGTGCAGGATCCGATGAAGATCCGGTCCAGGGTGATGTCGGTGATCTTGGTGCCCGGCGTCAGGCCCATATAGGCGAGCGCCTTCTCCTTCGACTGCCGCTTGTTCTCGTCGGCGATCTCGGACGGGTCCGGCACGCGGCCCTGGATCGAGATCACGTCCTCGGGGCTCGTGCCCCAGCTCACCAGCGGCGGGAGGGCGGCCGCGTCGAGGCGTATCTCGCGGTCGAAATGGGCGCCGTCGTCCGTGACGAGGCTCTCCCAGTACCGCCGCGCCGCGTCGAAGGCCGCTCCCTTGGGTGCCTTCGGCCTGTCCTTCACGTATGCGAAGGTCGTCGCGTCGGGAGCCACCATGCCGGCGCGGGCACCGCCCTCGATCGACATGTTGCAGATCGTCATCCGGCCTTCCATCGAGAGGGCGCGGATCGCCTCGCCGGCATACTCGATGACGTGGCCGGTGCCGCCAGCCGTCCCGATCTCGCCGATGATCGCCAGGATGATGTCCTTCGCGGTCACGCCCGGCGGCAGCGTCCCGTCGACGGAGACGCGCATGTTCCGGGCCTTGCGCTGCACCAGCGTCTGGGTGGCCAGCACGTGCTCGACCTCCGAGGTGCCGATGCCGTGGGCCAGCGCCCCGAAGGCCCCGTGCGTCGAGGTGTGCGAATCGCCGCAGACGATCGTCTGCCCGGGCAGCGTGAAGCCCTGCTCGGGGCCGATGATGTGGACGATGCCCTGGCGCCGGTCGAGGGCGTCGTAGAACTCGATCCCGAAATCGCGGACGTTCTCGGCGAGCGCCTCGAGCTGCGTGCGGCTCTCAGGGTCGTCGATGCCCTGCGTGCGGTCCGATGTCTGGACGTTGTGGTCCACCACGGCGAGCGTCTTTTCCGGGTGGCGCACCTTCCGGCCGGCCACGCGGAGACCCTCGAACGCCTGCGGGCTCGTCACTTCGTGAACGAGGTGACGGTCGATGTAGAGGAGGCTGGAGCCGTCCGGCTGAACATCGACGACGTGGTCGTCCCAGATCTTGTCGTAGAGGGTGCGCGGGCTGGTCATCGGTCTTCGTCTTCGGAGATGGGATCGGTGCAGAACTCTCGCGATGATGCGTGGTCCTTAGTAGGCATCGCGCGCGGTTTTCGAAAGAGGCGAGCCCCGTCCCGGTCGATTGGCCGCCCGGCTGATCCGTGCGGTTGTCACCGCGGGCGGCCCGGCGCGCTGGCGCGCGACCCCGCACAGGCTCTATGCCGGGACGATGGCGGGGGCCGGCGCGGACGAACGGCCGAACATGGGAGTGAACGATGGCTGAGGCCCCGGTCGAGATCCTGTTGCTCCGGAAGATGCATCCGCTCGTCGAGGCGGCCTTCGAGGGGCGGCACAGGGTCCACAGGCTGTCGGAGGCCGCGGATCCCGAGGCCTTGCTGGCCGAGATCGGCCCGCGGGTCCGCGCGCTCTGCGTCGGCGGTCACGTCAGCGTGGACGGGGCGCTGATGGACCGGCTGCCGAACCTGGAACTCATCGCTAATTTCGGGGTGGGCTACGATGCCGTCGACGCCGTGGCGGCGCATCGGCGCGGAATCATCGTCACCAACACGCCGGACGTTCTCACCGACGAGGTCGCCGACCTCGCCCTCGGCCTCGTCCTCGCGACCCTGCGGAAGATCCCCCAGGCCGACCGCTACCTGCGCGCCGGCCACTGGCCCAAGGCCCCCTTCCCGCTCACGGCCTCCTTGCGCGGGCGGCGGGTCGGCATCCTCGGTCTCGGCCGGATCGGGCGGGCGATCGCCCACCGCCTGGAGAGCTTCGGCGTCGCGATCGACTATCACGGCCGCAGCCGGCGGGCGGACGTTCCCTACACCTATCACGACACCCTGATCGGCCTCGCCCACGCGGTCCATATCCTGATCGTGGTGGCGCCCGGCGGGCCCGAGACGCGCAATCTCGTGAACGCCGACGTCCTGGAGGCGCTCGGCCCGGAGGGCATCCTGATCAACGTCGCCCGGGGGACGCTCGTCGACGAGGCGGCGCTGACCGCAGCGCTGACGGCGGGCACGATCCTGGGCGCCGGCCTCGACGTGTTCGAGAACGAGCCGCACGTCCCGGCGGACCTCGCCGCCCTCGACAATACGGTCCTGCTGCCGCATGTCGGGTCGGCCTCCGAGCACACCCGCGCGGCGATGGCCCAGCTGGTGGTCGACAACGTCGTCTCGTGGTTCGAGGGACGGGGCCCGCTGACGCCCGTCGCCGAGACACCCTGGAGACCGAACGCGTGACACCGGCACAGGCCGCCCGACTGGCCGCATCCGCCCTCATCGCAATGGGCGCGGTCGCCCAGCCTGCCGCCGCGCAGGACGTGCCGGCCGCGACCGTCGAACCGGGGGCTCCGCCGGCCGCGGAGACGCTCGCCGCGCCGCCCGTCCCGTCCGCGCCGCCCAGCCTGCCCGAAAGGCTCGGTCAGGCGCCGGGGACGTGGGACCTGTCCCGTGACGGCACCAACCGCCGCTGCGTCATGACCCTGGTGCTGGACAGCGGCGATGCGGGCCAAAAGTTGCGCTTCCCGGCCGGATGCCGCCGGGCCCTGCCCGTCCTGAACGGCGTCGCCGGCTGGCTGTTCGTCGAAGGGAACGTCCGCTTCGTGGACCGTAATGTCCGCCCCGTCCTCGAATTCACCCGGCGGCCGGACCAGCGCAGCCTCGTCGCGCTGGCCGAGGACGGTAACCGCTACAGCCTCGTCCCCCTCGACATCGTGGCCATGCGTCCGGCCGGCGCCGCAGGCTCGCCCGAGTCCGAGCCGGCCGTGGCAGCCAGCCCGAACCCCGCCCCGCTCCAGGCCGCCGCCCCGGTTCCGGCCGAACTGCAGCCGGCGGCGACTGCTTCGGCGGCCCCCGCACCGGGTCTCTATGCCCTCGACCGGTTCCAGCAGCGCGACACCTGCCGGATCACCCTCGATGGCACCGGCGGCGGCGTGCACATCATCCCGGGCTGCCACGACAGTGGCCTGGAGGTGTTCGATCCGGGTCGCTGGCGCTACGCGAACGGGCGGATGACGCTGACCGGCAAGCGCGGCCACAGCAT
>NZ_BACT01000730.1:0-7246 GCF_000333255.1 Methylobacterium sp. B1
CAGGCCGACGCCGAGGGAGACGAGGCCGCCCACCGCCGAGAGGAACAGGGTGCCCCAGGGCGAGCGCGACCGCGGCGCCACCGGCACGGCGACGCCGTCGGCGGCATCGACGATCTCGAAGGGCTCGTCCACGATCCGGGCCTGGGGCGGCCGGGCGGCGAGCGGCGTCGTGATGACGCTCGGCTCGGCGGCCGGCTCGGGCGTGATCCGGAAGGCGCGGGGTTTCTGGCCGGAGGTCATGCTCGAAGGCTCCGCGGAGTCGCACACATCGTCACGCCAGACGGTCGCCGATCAGGAACTGCATCGCCCGGTCCAGGCGGATCTGCGGCAGGTGGCCGGGGCGGCCGAGCCCGTCGGGCCTGACCAGCGGCGGCCGGAAGCGCGGGAAGCGCAGCGAGCCCGGCTCCACCGCGCCCTCCAGCACCGCCTCGGCGCGGGCCGGCAGCTCGCCCGGGAAGATCGCGGCCTCGCTGTTGCCGTCGAAGACCTCGTCGCCCACCACCTCGCCGGCTTCCGGGGTGCCGGCCACCGCCCGCAGCGTGTCCGACCCGTCATGGACGGTGGTCTCGCGGGTGGCGCGCACGGAGGCCAGCGCCACCGTGCCCACCCGGGCGCCCGCCGCCTCCGTCCGCCGCATCGCCCGGGATACGAGAAGCCGCAGGAGGGCGTCGAGCCGGTCGTGGCTCGTCTGGTGGAGGTGGTCGGCCTTGGTGGCGGCGAACAGCACGCGGTCGGCCCGCGGCGCGAACAGCCGCGACAGCACCGTGTTGCGGCCGATGTTGAGGCTGAGCAGCACCGCATCCAGCGCCTCCTCCAGCTCGGCCAGGGCGGTGGGGCCGGCATCGACCGCCGAGAGCACGTCCACCAGCACGATCTGCCGGTCGACCCGCTGGAAATGGTCGCGGAAGAACGGCGTCACGACCTTGGTCTTGTAGGCCTCGAAGCGCCGCTCCATCAGCCCCGCGAGGCTGTCGGGCGCGATCGCCTCGGGGAGCCGGTCGAGGGGCGCGAAGGTCAGCGCCGGGGAGCCCGCGAGGTCGCCGGGCATCAGGAAGCGGCCGGGCGGCGTCGTCGCCACCGCTTCCGGGCCGGCGCGCAGGCCCGCGAGGTAGGTCTTGAAGGCGTCGCTCGCCCGCTCGGCCGCGACCTCGTCGAGGGGGCCGTTCGGATCGAAGCCCTTCAGCGCCGCGAGCCAGGGCGCCGCCACGGCGGCGCGGCCGGGGCGGCGGGTGCCGCCGATCGTGGCCCGGGACCACGCCGTGTAGCTGGTCTCGATCAGGGCGAGGTCGAGGAGCCATTCGCCCGGGTAGTCGACCACGTCGAGCATCAGGGTGGCCGGGCCGGTACGCCAGCCGGCGGCACGCTCGTAGGCGATCTCCAGGCGGAACTGGCTGATCCGGTCGGTGGAGCGCGGCCAGCACCGCGCCTCGGTGAGCGTGGCGAAATGCTCCTCGAAGGGGAAGCGCGGCACGTCGTCGTCGGGTTGGGGCACCAGCTTGGCGCGGCGCAGGCGGCCCTCCTGCGCGGGGGCGAAGGCCGGCAGCGCGTGCGTCTCCACGAGGTGGTGGATCAGGGCCGTGGTGAAGACGGTCTTGCCCGAGCGCGCGAGCCCGGTCACGCCCAGCCGCAGGGTCGGCTGGACCAGCAGGTCGTGCGAGGCTTCGGCGAAGGCTTTGACGGCCGAGCCGGCGCGCGCGGCAAGGTCGATCAGGGGCACGGGCGGGCTCGTCGTGAGGGGAACAGGCCGGGCAGAGGTGGCGCGGCGGGGGCCGAACCGCAAGGCTTGACGCTAAGGCGTTGCACCGATGGCGGCGGGCGTGAGCGGCCTCAGCCGTGCGATCGCCCCGGCGACGAGGTCCGGGCCGGCCCGGAGCGTGCCGAGTTCCACCGCCGACATCGCCTGCATCACCGGGGCCAGATTGGCGCGCGGCGTGCCGTCCGGCCCGAACAGGTCGAGGTCGTCGCCGGGCTTCAGGCCGACGCTGGCGCTGATCCGACCGGCATAGGCCTGGATCCGGACCTCGTCGCCGGTGCAGAGCGGGGCTGGCAGGCGCAGGTCGAGGACTGGCAGGCCGGCGGCGATCGCCGGCAGCAGCGCGGATTCGGCCACCATCCGCTCGGCACTCGGAACCCGGCTCGCTGTCTTCCGCTCGAGGAGCGCCGCCGGATCGGCGACGCTCCGGGCCGGCCGCGCCGGCTCGGCCGACGGGGCGATCCCGGCCGCGATGTCGGGCACCGGCTGAAGCATCGCCACGCGCGGCACGGCAGCTGGGCGGCGGGCGGGACGGCCGGCCATCCGGGCGAGGGGCGACCAGGGTTGCACCCGCAGGGCCGCCCGGCCCCGTGGCGCCCCGCCGGGGCGGTGCGCGGCGAGATAGCGGGCCCGGAGGGTACGCCCGAGGCCCCGCGGCGCGAGGGCCGCCGAGACGGCGGGGGGCACGGCCGAGCGCCCCGGCCGCGCGGGTGCGGACGCGACGCGGCACTCCGCCGGCGCCCAGCGGCGCACGATGGCCAGCGCCGTACGCCGGCCGTAATCGCGGTAGTAGCGCCGCAGCAGGCTCGCGGCGGCATCGGCGCCGTCCTCGAGGGTGGCGAAGGCGGTGTGGCCCTCCCCGTCGGCGCCGATCTCGCCGGACCAGCGGGCGGACTTGATGCACCAGCCGTTGTTGAGCCGCACGCAGCGGGCGACGTAGGGCGGATCCTCCGCCAGCGAGGCCGTGACCGCCAGCGCCCGCGGCATCAGCTGCGCGCCGGTCTGGGCGTGCCAGTTGGAGACCGAGCGGGTGGCGGGATCGAAGCGCGGGGGCGGGCTTTCAGCGTGGGCGGAGGCCGCGGCGAGGGGCGGCAGGGCGTGCGTGAGGGCTGCCGCGCCGGCCTCGGCTCGGGGGACCAGGGTCGTGAACAGGATCAGCGCGTTCAGCAGCACGCGGATGGATCCTGTCGGCGGATCGGAGTCCCCACGCGCTCCCGCCCCCTGCACAGGGGCGCGGGAGAGCGCGTGCCTCCGACCGCCGCGCGCCCGTCCGTTCCCCCGTTCAAAGACATGGCCGTGCGCCGCCGCCGCCTCACGGGTTCAGCACCTTGAGCGCCGCCTCGTGCAGCCGCGGGTCGCCCGCCGGGATCACGCGCCCGCCGCCCGCGGCAGGACCGCCGTCCCAGGCCGTGACACGCCCCCCGGCCCCCTCGACGATCGGGATGAGGGCGACGATGTCGTAGGGCTTCAGCCCGGCCTCGACGACGAGGTCGATCTGGCCGGCGGCCAGCATGCAGTAGGCGTAGCAATCGGCGCCGTAGCGGGACATCCGCACCTGCCCCTCCAGCGACCGGAAGCGCTCGGCCTCCGCGCCCGCCGCGAACAGGCGCGGATCCGTGGTGGCCAGGATCGCCTGGGCGAGGTCCGCGCAGCGCCGCGTCCGCAGTGTCCGCTCGCCCGACGGCGCACGCAGGCGCGCGCTGCGCCCGTCCCCGGTGAAGCGCTCCGCCAGATAGGGTTGGTGCATCATTCCGCGCACCGGGACGCCGTTGCGGCTCAGCCCGATCAGCGTGCCCCAGGTCGGCAGGCCTCCGATGAAGGCCCGGGTGCCGTCGATCGGGTCGAGGACCCAGACGCATTCGGCGTCGGTGCGCTCCGAGCCGAATTCCTCGCCGAGGATGCCGTGGCCCGGAAAGGTCTGGCCGATCATCGCCCGGAGCACGACCTCGGCGGCCCGGTCGGCCTCGGTGACCGGGTCGAACGGCGCTCCGCCGCGGGCCTTGTCGTCGAGGCCGAACTGGGCGCGGAAGAACGGCAGGATCGCCTTGCCGGACGCGTCCGCGAGGTCGTCCATGAACCGTCCGAGTTCGACGACGCTCATCCGTTCCGTTCCCTGCTGTGCCCGAAGGCCGCCCGACCGACTGCCCGATCCCGACGAAACCGGGGCGCCCCCCCGCCCGTCAAGCCCCCCGGGCTCATGCGTCGGCCGAGGCCGGCAGACGCGGCGCCCCGCGTTCCGGGTCCGGGGCGCCGTCCGGCGCCGCGCCGGTTCCGGCTGCACCGGTGGCGTCCGCCTGCGCCAGGACCGCCTCGACGGCCTCGCGCAGCGACCCCACCTGCCCATCGGCCTCCGCGGCGCCCCCCGGTCCGCCGGCAAGGCGGCTCGCCCCGTCATCCTGGGCGAGCCACAGGCCGAGCAGGATCGGCACCCCGGGCAACCGACCCTTCAGCCGGCGGATCAGCCGGCGCAGATGGGTCGGCTCGCCGTCGAGGGCGAGGGAGACCACGCAGACCATGCGCGCCGTTCCCGGATCGAATCGCCCGATCCGCGCGGAAGCCGTCTCGGCGAAGGGGATCGTGCGGACGCCGAGGCCGCGCTTCTCCAGGATCTGTGCGAGGATCGCAGCCGCGGCCTCGTCCAGGAAGCCGCGGCCCGCGACGCACAGGACCGCGCCCGCGCGGGTCCAGTCCTCGGAGAGCGCCTCCGGGGTCGGACCCATCGGCAGCGCGCTGCAGGCGCCCTCCTCCCCGTCGCCGGACGCGGCCGCGACGGCGTCGCTCCGGTCGGAGAGGTCGGCGATCAGCTCGGCGAGGGCCGCGCGCATCGCCGCCTTCTGCTGGGCGGTCAGCACCCCCCGGGCCGCGTCCTGGGCGGCGAGTTCGAGGGCCTTGAGCACCACGTCGTCGTAATAGGACGAGAGCGAGCATTGCTGCAGGATCAGCTCGGCATGGCCCAGCACCTCCTCGGCATCGCCCGCCAGGACCCGCTGATAGAAATTCTGGACGGGGGTCAGGGCCGGCCGGTCGCCGAACAGCACGTCCAGGAATTCCAGACGCTCCACGTAGCGGCCGAGCACGACGAGGCAGACGGTGAGCGGCGTCGAGAGCAGCAGGCCGACCGGTCCCCACAGCCAGGTCCAGAACAGCGCCGAGACCAGGACCGCGAAGGGTGAGAGCCCGGTGGATTGCCCGTAGACGATCGGCTCGAAGACCTGGCCGGTGAGCGGCTCCAGCACGACGAACAGGATCGCCACGGCGATCATCATGTTCCAGCCGGGATCGACCGCGGCGGCGAGCGCCATCGGCAGGAGGGCCGACAGGACGGCCCCCAGATACGGCACGAAGCGCATCAGGGCCGCGAAGATCGCCCAGAGCACCGGATTCGGCACGCCGATCACGTAGAGGCCGATGCCGATCACGATCCCGAAGGCGGCGTTGAGGGCGAGCTGCACCACGAAGTAGCGGCTGAGCCGCTTGGCGGCGTCGTCGATCGCCACGGTGGTCCGGTGCAGGTCGCTCGATCCCGCCAGCCGGATCATGCGGTCGCGCAGATCCTCGCGCTGCATCAGCACGAACAGCAGCACCACGAAGACGATGCCGACCGTCGCCAGCGGATGCATCACCGGCGAGAGCACGGTGGACAGCATCTCGATCGGGCCCGGCGGGCTCGCGGCGACCTCGACCAGGACGGGTTTCGGCGCGGCCTGGGGCTGCTCGGGACCCGGCGGCGTCGGCGGCGGTGTCGGCGGCGCGGGCGGCTGCGCCTCCGGGTTGTTCACCTCCTTGGCGCCGCCATGGAGCGCCCGCCCGATATTGGCGACGTATTCCGTGGCGTGTCCGACGGGCGAGTCGCGCAGCCCGTTGATCTTCCGCTCGATGGTGGCCCGGTAGCGCGGGACGTCGCCCGCGAGATCCGCCGCCTGGATGCCGATCAGGGTCGCCAGGGCGGCCACGATGCCCAGGGTCAGACCGACGCTGACGCCGACCGCCACCAGCCGGGGCAGCCGCAGCCGCCGCAGGCGGTTCACCAGCGGGGTGAGCACGAACGACAGGAGCAACGCGATCGCGATGGGGATGAAGATCTCGCGACCGAAATACAGGGCCGCGATGATGGTCGCCCCGACAACCACGGGCGACGCCATGGAGGCCCGCGGCGTCTCGGCCGCGGCGACGCGGGTCGGCCGCGGCGGAAGCAGAGGCGCCCTGGATCGGGCTGCCGGTTCGACCCCGACCGGGGTTTTGGTACCCATACGCTGATCCGCATCCCGTACGCGACGTGCGGGCCTCCGCCGGGAGCAACGGAAGCCACGCGCACGGGGAACGGCACGGGGGCTGAAAATGATCCCGCGGGCTGCGCCGGCCGTCTACGCCCCCGACACGCCGGCCCGCGCCACGTCGCCCGCATCCTTCAGTTCGGGCAGCGACCGGCACAGCTGCATCACCCGCTTGGCCTGCGCTTCCGGGAGGATTCCGGCGGCGAGATCGGCGAACTTCGCGTCCAGCTGCGCGTCGGACATCGGCTTCTCGACGCTGCGGATGGCATGCTCGATGTACCGGTGACGGTCCGCCCCGTCGTTCAGCGTCACGGTCATGTCGACCTGCGCGGGCTCGATGCCGGGGGTGATCACCGGGACCACCTTCTGGCGCAGCGCCACCACGCGCGGATCGTTCACCGCCCGGTCGCTGAACTGCTTCTCGCCGCCCGCGCCCTCCACGAAGGCCACCGCCGCCGCGTGGTAGATGCTGAACTTGCCCTCCAGGCCTGTCTTCGGCGCGGTCTTGCCGGTCAGCTCCAGCACCAGCGGATGGACCTTCAGGTCGACGCGCTTGATGTCCTCCGGCCGGACGTGGTCGGCGTCGCGGATCTGGATCGCCGCGTCGATCGTCGGGTGCATGACGATGCCGCAGGCGAAGGGCTTGTAGGTGTTCAGCTGCGCCTCGTAGCGGCTGCCGAGGCCGTCGGTGATCTCCGACCAGTCCTGCTTGGTGGAGATCGTGTTCGCCCAGCCGCGCTTGGCCTCGATCATCCCGTCCGACGAGGTGAAGCCCTTCGCCGCCAGGATCGCGGCGAACAGGCCGTTGGAGGCTGCCCGGCCCGGGTTGAAGCTCTTGTTCATCGAGCCGAACGATTCGCGCAGGCCCACGGGCTGCGAGGCGGCGAGCCCCAGCGCGTAGACCATCTGCTGCTCGGTGAGACCCATCAGCTTGCCGGCGGCCGCCGCGGCGCCGAACGGCCCGCAGGTGCCGGTGATGTGCCAGCCGGCATCGTAATGGTTCGGGTAGACGGCATTGCCGATCCGGCACTCGGTCTCGATCCCGACCACGAGGGCGTCGAGGAAGGCCTTGCCGGTGACCGGCTTCATCTCCGCATAGGCCAGGATCGCCGAGGCGACCGGGCCGGCGGGGTGGATGATCGTCTTCAGGTGGGTGTCGTCGAAGTCGAAGATGTGGCTCGACACGCCGTTAAGGAAGGCGGCGTTCAGGATGTCGAAC
>NZ_BACT01000729.1:0-9758 GCF_000333255.1 Methylobacterium sp. B1
GTCCGGTACACCAACAGGGTGTAGGCGAAGGGCAGCGGCGTGTTGGCGAGGCGCTCGCAGGCGGTGTGCACGCCCGACAGCGCCTCGATCCGGGCTTCGAGGATGCCGAACTGGATGTCGCTGAGCCCGCCCGCGCGCATCAGCGCGGCCAGGTCCCGGGTGATGGCGCCCAGAATCGAGTCGGTGGGATTCGGGCCCGACAGGTCCGATCCGGGGCTCATCCGGCCCACCGCGGCGGCCTCGTCGAGGGCGCGCAGGCGGGCATGAAGCCCGTGGGCGAAGGCCGAGAGGCGTCGGAGCTGGCGCGCCGCCTCCCGCTCCGGCAGCAGGGCCGGGAGGATGCGGGCGAGGTTGCGCACCTCGCCGATCAGGTTGCCCCAGTGCTTCCGGGCTTCCCACCAACGCTCGTAGCAGGCGTTGTTGCGGAAGCTCAGGAAGATCGAGAGGGCGAGGCCGACCACCGTGAACGGGGTGACCCCCGCGGTGACCGGGAACAGTTCGGGCCATCGCGATTCCGCCCAGACCACCGCGCAGGACACCGCGACGATCCCTGCGAGCTTCGGCGCCACCCGCGGCAGGATCGAGCCGCGCAGGGTGAACAGCAGGGTCAGCAGGTTGGGCCGGGTGCGGACGATCATCGGGGCTTCGGGTCTGGGGGGCTTCTTAGCCCTGCCCTGCCCCCCGCGCGCCGGCAAGGAACGTGTTGGTGAAAAGGGGCGCCGGCCGCCCAGCCCGGCGGGGCGGACCGTGCGAGCTGGCCCGGCTGACGGCGCATCCGGGACCCGTCGCGCGGGCCGCGGGCGGCCGATCGTGCAAGGGGCGGCCGATCATGCAAGGGGGGCCTGGCCGGGATCAGGCGCCCTCTGCCTCCCACAGCCACGCCGCGCCGCGCACGCCCGATGCGTCGCCGTGCAGGCTCGCCCGCACGGGGGTGTCGAAGGTGTCCGAGAAGACATGGGGGGCGATCGCGGCCGGCAGGCCGGCGATCAGCTCCGGGATCCGCGACAGGCCGCCGCCGATCACGATCACATCCGGGTCCAGCAGGTTCACCACCTGGGCGGCCGCGCGCCCGAGCCGCTCGAGATGCGCGGCCAGCGTCTCCTGCGCCGCCGGACTGCCGGTCCGGCCCTCGGCGACGACGGCCTCCGCGGTGAGGCTGCCGCCGTGCCGCCGGGCGTGGTCCGCCGCCATCCCGGGCCCGGACAGCCAGGTCTCGACGCAGCCCCGGCGGCCGCAATAGCAGGCGGGACCCGGTCGCTCGTCGTCGCGGGGGGCCGGCAGGGGACCGTGGCCCCATTCGCCCGCGATGCCGTTGCGGCCCGTGAGCACCCGCCCGTCGAGGGCGATGCCGGAGCCGACGCCGGTGCCCAGGATCACGGCCCAGACCACACGGGCCCCGGCGCCGGCGCCGTCGATCGCCTCCGACACAGCCAGGCAATTGGCGTCGTTCTCGATCCGCAGAGGCCGCTCCAGCCGCTGCTCGAGATCGGCCGCGAACGGGTGTCCGTTGAGCCAGTGCGAGTTGGCGTTGCGCACGAGGCCCGTCGCCGGGGACAGGCTCCCCCGGCAATGCCGATTCCGACGCTGCAGGGCATACCGGCTTCGGCTTCGAGACGCAGGACCAGATCGGCCACGGCCTCGACGGTTTCCCCATAGGCGCCGCGCGGGGCGGCCACCCGGGCTTCGGCCAGGGTCGAGCCGTCCCGGCCCAGGACGATCCCGGCGATCTTCGTGCCGCCGAGATCGATGCCGAGGCGCGGGCGCCCTCCGGATCCTGCCGCGGGCGACCCCATCACTCGGCGGCAGCGACCTTGCTGTCGGTTCCCATCGGCTGCGGCGCCTCGTCGGCGATGTGGGTGCCGATGGCGAGCGGATGGGCCATCACCTCGTTGAGCTTGGCCACGTCGAGCTCGCCTTCCCAGCGGCTGACCACCACGCAGGCGACGCCGTTGCCCACGAGGTTGGTGAGCGCGCGGCACTCGGACATGAACTTGTCGATCCCGAGCACGAGGGTCATGGCGGCCACCGGGACCGGGCTGTTGGGGATCGCCGAGAGGGTCGCCGCCAGGGTGATGAAGCCCGCGCCGGTGACGCCCGACGCGCCCTTCGAGGTCAGCATCGCCACCAGGATGATGGTCGCGTACTGGCTGATCGACAGGTCCACACCCACGGCCTGCGCCAGGAACAGCGTGGCCAGCGTCATGTAGATGTTGGTGCCGTCGAGGTTGAACGAGTAGCCGGTCGGAACGACGAGGCCGACCACCGAGTCCGAGGCGCCGAGCCGGCGCATCTTGGTCATGAGCTGCGGCAGCACCGTCTCGGAGGACGAGGTGCCGACCACGATCAGCAACTCGTCCTTGATGTAGGCGAGGAAGCGCAGGATCGAGAAGCCCGCGATCCGGGCGATCGTCCCGAGCACCACGAGCACGAACAGCAGCGCCGTGATGTAGAAGGTGCCGACCAGCCACGCGAGGTCGTAGACCTTCTGGATGCCGTACTCGCCGATCGTGAAGGCCATGGCGCCGAAGGCGCCGACGGGGGCGAGCTTCACGATGATGCCGATGATCCGGAAGAAGATCTGGCCGGCGGTGTCGATCGCCCGGTTTACGCCGGCCGCCCGCTCTCCGAGGTTCGTCACCACGACGCCGGTGAGGATCGAGATCAGCAGCACCTGAAGCAGGTCGCCGGTGGCGAAGGGATCGAGGAAGCTCTTGGGGATGATCGCCAGGATGTGGGCGACGGTGGAATCGGCGGCCGCCTTGCTGGCGTAGGTCGCGACCTTGCTGGCGTCGAGCTTCGACGGGTCGGCGTTGAACCCGGCGCCGGGCCGGATCACCTCGCCGACGATGACGCCGATCAGGAGCGCGATGGTGGAGACCACCTCGAAATAGACCAGCGCCTTCAGCCCGACCCGGCCGACCTTCTTCAGGTCGCCGATCGACGCGATGCCGTGCACGATCGTGCAGAAGATGATCGGCGCGATCATCATCTTGATCAGGCCGATGAAGGCGTCGCCGAGCCACTTCATCGATTTGCCGGTGGCCGGGTCGTACCAGCCGAGCAGCACGCCGAGCGCGATGGCGATCAGGACCTGGATGTAGAGCACCTTGTACCAAGGCTCGCGGGGCGCTGCGGCGGGAGCCGGCGCGTGGATTGCCTGTGCCATGTCCATCCCGTGCGACGACCGCGCACCCTCCCATTGTGCCGGCACGCTAGCGATTATCATCCGGCGCCTCAACGCCCGCACGGTTATGGTCCGGGAACCATCCGTGACAAAAATCTGTCGATCCCGGCCGAAGTCACTTCTCTCGTCTGACAAGTGCGCGCAGGCTGAGCAGCGCGGCTGTTTCTGGTCTCCGGCGGACTGAGCCGGCCAATCGACGGCATCCGGTGATCTCTGGAGAGTGTCCGTGGCTGGATTCCACCGGGCCCGAACGGCGTTCCTGGGCGTGCTGCTCACCGGCATCCTGATCGAGCCCGCCTCGGCCGGCGTCGTCGCGCGGATCGACCAGTCGCGGCAGCGCATGCGCGTCTATGTCGACGGTTATCCGGCCTATGAATGGCCCGTGTCCACGGCCCGTCGCGGTTACGTCACGCCCAGCGGACGGTTCCGCGTCGGGCTGATGGCGCCGATGTGGCGCTCCCGCAAGTATCACGGCTCTCCGATGCCGCACGCGATGTTCTTCCGCGGCGGCTACGCGATCCACGGCACCTATGCCACCGGGGCCCTCGGGCGCCGGGCGAGCCACGGCTGCATCCGCCTGTCGCCCGGCCATGCCGCCGCCCTGTTCGGCCTCGCCCGCAGCCGCGGCGGAGCGACGGTGGTGATCCGCGATTGAGCGACCGGGCCGCCCCACCCCTGCCCCAGGCCTGAGCGGAGATGCGGCTTGCGTCGCAAGCCGTCGGCACCCGGCACAGAGGTCCGGATCCCCCGGGACCGCCCGAAGAGGGCCGGGTCCCGAAACGCAGACGGGCCGCAGCGCGATCTGCGCTGCGGCCCGTCTGCATGGCGCCTTATCGTGGGCTCAGGTCTGTTGCTGGGTCCGGCGGGGCCGGACGGTCCAGCGCTCGAACATCGAGGCGGGATCCTCGCTCTTCGCGTCCTTGTTCTCCGCCGCGTGATCGGGCTGCTGGTGGATCGCAGCGCCGAGCGCCTGGGACAGGCTCTCGATGACGTCGTCGATGCGGGCATCCCCGTGCAAGGGGTCCCCCGGGCCGGTCTGGGCGGCGGGCGTCTCGGCGGGCGCGGCCGCCTCCGGCGCGGGCTCCGGCTGAGGCTCCGGCTCGGGGTGATGCTCGGGGGCCGGTTCGGGCGGGCGCGCGGCCGCAGCCGGCTCCGGGGCCGGGGGCGCCGGAACGACCGGCGCGGCGGCCGGGACAGCCGCGGCGGCCGGCGTCACGGCCCGGCGCATGGCGCTCGTCGCACCCTCGTCGGACTCGGCGTTCCGGCTGCTGCTGCCGTAGCGGCCGAAGCCGAACCGGGGCTCGATCAGGTCCAGCACCGCGTCGAGCGCGGCGTTGCTCAGCGCCACCTCCTCGGCGGCCGGCACGCCCTGGATCGCGAGGGCCTGCCGCTCGAAGGCCGGCTCGTTGCTGACCTCCCGGCCGAACCAGCTCGGGGCATGGAAGGCCGCAGCATCGCCGTCATTGTCGAAGGTGATGCTGATCAGGTCCAGGCTGCCGGGTGTGACGTAGCGGTCGATGGCGATCTCGCGGCCGCCGGCATTCAGGGTGGTGCGGTCATAGGCGGCCTTCCCGGGGCAGACGTCCAGCAGGGCGTCGCCGTGGGCGCGCGGCACGTCGGTGCGCTCCTCCACCGGGATGCCGTCCGCCCCCTTGTTCACCAGGACCAGCTGGCAGACTTGGCCGTCGACACGCACATAGGACGCGCGGCCACCCTGCGGGGCGAAGTGCCCTTCGGTGATCCGGGCGCCGCCCCGCTCCTTGCGGATCAGGCGGACCAGGGACGGTGCGACCAGAAATCGGCGAACGGTGCTCATGAACTCAAAACCCCTCCCGCTTGGTCGGCAGTGCGCCGATCCGGCGGACAGCCCTCAGCGCCGCCGGGCCGCACGGAAGGGTGCAAGTGGAACCGACCCGCACGGCGTATAAGCTGGACTGCCACACCGTATTCGTCAGAGCCTGACCGCTTCCGTCGCCAATCACCGGACAGCGACAACCTGAGACTATAGAGCGCTAAGCAAAAACGCGACGAAATCAAGACCGGATCGGGTCGAGGCTCCGGCCGCGGCGCCTTCTATCCCCGATATCCCGGCTTTTGAGCCCGAATTCCGAACCCAGGTTAGGCCGGAACGCGCCTCATTCCGCGGGCTCGAAATTCATCGCCGCGCCGTTCATGCAGTAGCGCAGGCCGGTCGGAGCCGGGCCGTCGTCGAAGACGTGGCCGAGATGGCCCTGGCAGCGGGCGCAGTGGACCTCGGTGCGGACCATCCAGTGGCTGCGGTCCACCGTGGTCTCGACGGCGCCCGGCAGGGGCTCGAAGAAGCTCGGCCAGCCGGTCCCGGATTCGAACTTGGTGCCCTGCTCGAACAGCGGCTGCCCGCAGCCGGCGCAGGTGAAGGTGCCGGCACGCTTCTCGGCGAGCAGGCAGCTCGTGCCGGCCCGCTCGGTGCCGTGCTCGCGCAGGACCCGGTACTGCTCCGGCGTCAGCGTCGAGCGCCATTCCGCGTCGCTGCGGGTGTCCGGGCTGGTGGTCGGCGTGTCGGCCATGGCGATCTCCCTTTTCGCGAGGCTATATAGGGATTGCGCACGGTTTTCGGCAGTCCCGGAGCGTATCGCAATGCCGCGTCCGGCACCGGCGAGGCCGCGGTCAGGCGGCCGCGCCGACGGTGTCGGCCATCCGCGCCCGGCGCAAGCCCATCGGCAGCGGCGCACCCGTGGTGGTGTCGCGGGCGGTCTGGTGCTCCAGCTCGGCGTTGATCTCGCCGCCGAGCAGCACGATCGTCGAGGAGATCCAGATCCAGGTCATGAAGCCGATCACCGCACCCAGCGAGCCGTAGGTTTCGTTGTAGGTGCCGAAGCTGGCGACGTACCAAGAGAACAGGAGCGAGGCGATGAGCCAGAGCAGGCCCGCGACCACGCTGCCGACCCCGACCCAGCGCCAGCGGGCATGTTCCCGGCTCGGCCCGAAGCGGTAGAGCACCGACAGGCCGCCGAGCAGGACGATCAGGATCGCCGGCCAGCGCAGGGCCGCGAGCAGCCACGCGGTCGAGCCGAGGCCCAGGAAGTTCAGCACCACCGGCACGACCACGATCACGTTGAGCGCGATGATGATGAACAGCAGAGCCCCCACCGTGAAGGTGAGGGACCGGAGGTTCAGCCAGAAGAAATTGCGCTTCTCCTCCTCCTCGTAGACCACGTTCAACGCATCGAACATCGCCTTCATGGCCGCGTTGGCGCTCCAGAGCGACAGCAGCAGGCTGGAGAAGAACGTGATGCTGAGGGATCCGCTGCCCTTGGCGGCGATGCGCTTGACCTGATCGCCGATGAGTTCGACCGCGCCGGACGGCAGAACCGCGTGAAGCTGGGCGAGGTGATCGTTGATGACGGTCACGTCGGCGAACAGGCCGTAGCAGGAGACCAGCGCGGCGATGGCGGGAAACAGCGACAGCAGCGAGTAGAAGGTCACCCCGGCGGCCACCGCCAGCACCCGGTCCTTGTTGAACTCCAGATAGACCCGGACGGCGATGTCCTTCCAGCCGGACCGCGTCATCTCGGTGGGGCTGTCGGCGGCGCGGCCCCGCTCGGCCTGCGTGGCGGCGGTGAGCTGCGCGGCGCGCCCCGAGATCGAGCGCGCGCCCGCGGCCACGCCCTTCTGCAAACCCCGATCGTCGGCCGTCGGCTCGCGGTCGCTGGGCGGTTCGCTCGCGGGGGGAGCCGCCGACACGCCGCGCCGCGCCGGCGCCGCCGCGAGGGCGACCAAAGCCGAGCCGAGCATCAGGATCCAGAGGATCGAGCCGGTCTCGGATGGTCCGGTCGAACGCGACGGTGACGGAGGCATATATCGGGGCCAGTGCGCGGAACTGCCGCGCTCGGGACTCCCAACGTCGTCGTGCCGTGGCCGTTCCGCGCATTTGGCGGGGACGCTGCGGCCCTCCGCGCGTTGTGCCCGTTATGCACGCTCAGCCCCGCCTCGGATTCTGCTGCAAGTTTGTCCTGGACGAGCCTCCCGGCACCCACGCCACCCTCAAGGCGGAGCGGGAGGCCACGCTGCACATGAACCTCACCAGCGTGACCATGGCCCATCTCACCAAGCTGGAGCCCGCCGCCCGGCGGGCCAAGCTCGCCGGCCTCGTCGCCCACAACCTCGCCGCGCTGGCCCGCCAGATCGCCTGGGTCGGGGCCCGGCCGCCCCTGGAGCGCCTCCTGCGCATGGCGAGCAACGTCCTGCCGGGCTACACTCACCCCATCGCGCAGGCGATCTACGCCGAGCCCGAGATGGCGGCGCTGGTCGAGCGCGGCCTCGCGGAGGCCGGAGCCCTCGCACGCCGGCTCGGCGTGCGCCTGAGCTTCCATCCGGGGCCGTTCTGCCTGCTGGCGAGCCGCAACCCGGCGGCCATCGCGAACGGCCTGTCGGAACTCGACTATCACGCCGAGATCTTTGACCGGATGGGCTACGGCGGCGGCTGGCATCCGCACGGCGCCCACATCAACATCCATGTCGGCGCCGGCGACCCCGGGGTCGCGGGCTTCCGCGAGACCCTGCCCCGGGCGAGCCGGGTGGCGCGCGACCTCGTCACCGTGGAGAACGACGAGAACGTCTTCGGCCTCGACGCGGTGCTGCAACTCGCCGACATCGTGCCGGTGGTGCTCGACCTGCACCACCACTGGGTCGAGAGCGGCGGCGCATACCTCGAACCGGACGACCCCCGGATCGCCCGGGTGACGGAGTCCTGGCGCGGCGTGCGGCCCGTGGCCCATATCAGCGTGTCGCGCGAGGCGGTCTCGTCCGACTGCGATCCGGACGCCCTGCCTGACTTCCCCGCCCTGCGCGGGGCCGGTCACGCGGTCCGGGATCTCGCGGCCCATTCCGACATGATGTGGAACCGGGCGGTGAACGATCTCGTCGCCCGCCATCTCGCCTGGGCGGATTTCGAGATCGAGGCCAAGGCGAAGAACCGCGCCTCCATGCAGATCGCCCGTCACATCCAGGCGCTGGAGCAGGCCGCGCCGATCGCGGCCGAATGACGGGGCGGTCTCGACGTCTCCGCCGGTCCGCTCTAGGCAATCCGACATGAAGACCGCCGATTGCGACATCCTCATCGTCCCGGGGCTCGGAGGTTCCGAGGAAGACCATTGGCAGGCCCGCTGGGCGGGCCGCCTCGCCACGGCGCGGGTGGTGGAGCAGGACCAGTGGCACGCCCCGACACCGGAGGCGTGGTGCGGGCGCATCGCCGAGGCGGTCGCGGCGGCGACCCGGCCGGTCATCCTGATCGCCCACAGCCTCGGCGTCGTGGCCTGCGTCGAGGCGGTGCCGCACTTCCCCGCGGGGGTGGTGCGCGGCGCCCTGCTGGTCTCCGTCCCGGACGTGGAGGAGAACCCCGACGTGCCCGCGGCGGCGCGCGTCTTCGCGCCGGTGCCGCGGGACCCCCTGCCCTTCCCGTCGCTTCTGGTCGCCAGCCGGACGGATCCCTATTGCCGCTACGAGCGGGCCGACGACTTCGCCCATGCCTGGGGCTCGCTGACGGTCGATGCCGGCGAATCCGGCCATATCAACGTGGCGAGCGGGCACGGGCCGTGGCCCGAAGGGCTGATGCGGCTCGCCGGGTTCCTGAAGGGTCTGTCCGTGTGACGAACCTGAATGGCAGGGCTGCACGGAACCCGCCGACGACCAGGCTCCGATTCCCGACGCGGCCACCGCATTAACGCGCTGTTTACCACCGGCCCCTTCAGTGGCGGTACGGGCGGTCCTTCGTCCCGAAGCCGCCCCTGGAGAGCACCGTGACGCGCAAAGAGCTTCTGGAACGACTCGAAGCGGTGCAGACCGCCCTCGGCCCCCGGGCCCAGAGCAACTTCAACAGCTCGCTGTTCAACGACGTGACGCTGCTCAAGCGGATCGAGGCCTTCGAGGCCAAGCTCGGCGAGCCCGAGAAGCCGAAGACCGCCGACTATACCGGCAACATGTTCTCCCGCATCGCCAACCGCCGCGCCGCCGCGGGCGCCAAGTAGCCCGCTACGATTTCGGCTCGGCCTCGGCCGAGCGCAGCAGCTCGCCGGCGACGTCGGCGAGCCGCGGCGGGGCCTCCCGCACGAAGGGCAGCGGACGGCAGACATTCAGGGCCGCGAGCCCGAACCGGGCGGTCATCAGCCCGTTGAGCACGCCCTCGCCCAGCTTGGCCGAGACCCGGGCGGCGATCCCGAGCCCCAGAACCTGCTGCATGACGCTCTCGCCCACCGCCATCCCGCCGGTGACGGTGAGATGCGCGAGCGCCGCGCGCCCCAGCCGCAGGAAGCCCAGGAAGCCCGGCCGGCCGCCGTAGATCGCCGCGATCCGGCGCAGCAGCCGCACCGCCGCGAACACCACGAAGGCCACGTCGACGATCGCCCGCGGGCTGAGCGCGGTCACCGCCGAGACCTGCTTGGCCGTCGTCGCGATGGCGTTGCGCGCCTGCCGGTCCAGCCCGGCCAGCAGCTCGTGCTCGGCGAGCCCGATCCGGTCGTCCACGTCGAGGATCGCGTCGGCGGCGGCGTCGATCCGGGCGCGGCCCGCCGACAGCGTGTCGCGGTCGGCGTGAAGT
>NZ_BACT01000728.1:0-4016 GCF_000333255.1 Methylobacterium sp. B1
GAAGGGAATTTCCGGCGTGAGCACGAAGGGCTCGAGGCCCGACAGCCGCATCAGGCGGGGGATCTCGGGGATCGGCCGCGGCGCCTTGCCGGCGACGGCCTCCGCGATGGCGCGGATATGGTCTGGGGTGGTGCCGCAGCAGCCGCCGACCATGTTGACGAGGCCGGATTCGGCGAACTCGCCGACCAGCTTGCCCATCGCCTCCGGGCTCTCGTCGTAGAGGCCGAACTCGTTGGGCAGGCCGGCATTCGGGTAGGCGCAGACCAGCGTGTCGCAGATCCGCGACAGCTCGGCGATGTGGCCGCGCATCTCGCGGGCGCCCAGCGCGCAGTTGAGGCCGAAGGTCAGCGGATCGGAGTGGCGCAGGGCGTGCCAGAAGGCCGCCGGGGTCTGGCCCGACAGGGTGCGGCCCGAGAGGTCGGTGATCGTGCCGGAGATCTGGATCGGCAGGCGGATGCCGGTCTCGTCGAAGACCTGCCACGCCGCCGCCACCGCCGCCTTGGCGTTGAGCGTGTCGAAGATCGTCTCGATCAGGATCAGCTCGGCGCCGCCGTCGATCAGGCCGCGGACCTGCTCCACGTAGGCCTGCTTGACCTGATCGAAGGTGACGGCCCGGAAGCCCGGGTTGTTCACGTCCGGCGAGATCGAAAGGGTGCGGTTCGTCGGGCCGATGGCGCCGGCCACGAAGCGGCGGCGGCCGTCCGTCTCCTCGGCGAGCCTGGCGGCCTCACGGGCGAGACGCGCGCCCTCCCGGTTCAACTCGTGGATGATCGACTCCATGCCGTAATCGGCCTGGGCGATGGTGGTGCCCGAGAAGGTGTTGGTCTCGCAGACGTCGGCGCCGGCCAGGAAGTAGTCGAGGTGGATCTGCCGGATCGCGTCGGGCTGCGTCAGGATCAGCAGGTCGTTGTTGCCCTTCTGATCGTGGCCGTGATCCTTGAACCGGTCGCCGCGAAAATCCTCTTCCGAGAACTTCAGCCGCTGGATCACGGTGCCCATCGCACCGTCGAGGACGAGGATCTTCTCCGCCGCGCGCTGGCGCAGCGCCTGTGCGATCGCGGTACCGTCGACGGGGGCAAAATCGGTCATCATGCGTCCTGTCAGATCACCTCGTCCCGAGGTGCCGGAGCGAAGCGGAGGCCTCGCAGGAGGCCTCCAGATATCTCGGTGTTCCCTGGAGCCCGCCTTCGAGGCCGCTCGCGCGGCACCTCAGGAGGGTGAAAACCTTCGTTCTACCAGACGCTTCCGTGCCATGGGCGCGGAGGCGTCCCCGTCTCTGCGAGTGGAGCGAAGCAGTCCAGCAGCGCCACGCTCACGGATGTCGCGCTGTCCTGAGTCGCTTCGCTGCGCTCGCGAGGACGGATCGGGGGTGTCGAGCGCGGCCTCGGGAATTAAGCCGCCGCCTTGGCGGCCGCCAGCTTCGGCGCCTGGGCGCGCAGGCCGAGCAGGTGGCAGATCGCGTAGACCAGATCCGAGCGGTTCATCGAGTAGAAGTGGAAGTCGTTGACGCCCTCGTCCACGAGGTCGAGCACCTGCTCGGCCGCCACCGCGGCGGCGACGAGGCGGCGGGTCTCCACGTCGTCTTCCAGGCCCTCGAACCGGGCGGCCAGCCAGTAGGGCACCGAGGCGCCGGTGCGGCGGGCGAAGTTCGCCGCCTGCTTGAAGTTCTGCACCGGCAGGATGCCCGGGAGGATCGGGATCGTGATCCCCGCGGCACGGACCTTCTCCAGGTAGCGCAGGAAGACCTCGTTGTCGAAGAAGAACTGGGTGATCGCCTGATCGGCGCCGGCATCGACCTTGGCCTTCAGGGCCTCGATGTCCGCGTCGAGCGAGGCCGCCTCCGGGTGCTTCTCGGGATAGGCCGAGACCGAGACCTTGAAGTCGCCGATCCGCTTGATCCCCTCGACCAGCTCGGCGGTCGACGCGTAGCCGCCCGGATGCGGCCGGTAGGCGTGGCCGACGCCCTCCGCCGGGTCGCCGCGGAGCGCCACGATGTGGCGCACGCCCGCATCCCAGTAGGACTGGACCACCGCGTCGATCTCCTCCCGGGTGGCGTCCACGCAGGTGAGGTGCGCGGCCGGCTTCAGGCCGGTCTCGCGGACCATCCGGGCCACCGTGTTGTGGGTGCGCTCCCGGGTGGAGCCGCCGGCCCCGTAGGTCACCGAGACGAAGCTCGGCTGAAGCGGCGCCAGACGCTCGATCGAGCCCCAGAGGATCTTCTCCATCTCCTCGGTCTTCGGCGGGAAGAACTCGATCGAGACGCGGATCGGGTGGTAGCCGTCGCGGCTGGCGCGGTGGGTGGAGCGGCGCATCGGGGTCTCGTCCTCTATGTCGATCGGTTCAGACGAAGTCTGCGAAGGTTCTGGATGTCAGGCGACGGCGCGCCGGGGCTGTTCAGTCTCGTCGGCCAGACCGTCCTGGGCCAGCCAGAGGGTGACGGTGAGCTGACCCGACTCGCGCGGCGCCAGATCGCGCGTGCCGACCGTGGCGAGACCGGCCTCCGTGAGCCAGCCGGAGACCTGCTCGGCGGAGAAGCCGAGGCGTCGGTGGGCTTGGCCCGTGCGCAGGAATTCCAGCTCATGCGGCGCGAAATCCACCACCAGCAGACGGCCGCCCGGCGCCACCAGCCGCGCGGCGCCGCGGAGCGCCCGGGCCGGGTCATCGAGATAATGCAGCACCTGATGGACCACCACGAGGTCGAAGCTCGACCGGGCGAAGGGCGGCGCGTGGATGTCGCCCTGCCGCAGATCCACCCGCGACAGGCCCTGGCGCTCCAGGTTGGCCCGGGCGACGGACAGCATGGCATGGCTCGAATCGAGCCCGGTGGCGCGGCTGGCCCGGGGAGCCAGCAGGCCAAGCATGCGGCCCGTCCCGGTGCCGAGATCGATCAGGCTGCCGATCGGCCGGTCGCCCAGGGCGTCCAGCACCGCCGCCTCCACGATCGCCTCCGGAACGTGGAGGGAGCGCAGCTCGTCCCATTTGGGCGCCAGCCGGGCGAAGAAGGTCTCGGCCGCCTCGGCCCGCTGCACCCGCACGGCATCGAGACGGGCGCGGTCCTCCGACAGGGGCGGTGCGGTCCGGTCGAGACCGGACAGCAGCGGATCCGCCAGGCCGGCGCGGGCGTCGGACAGCCGGAAGAACGCCCAGGCCCCTTCGCGGTGACGCTCGACAAGCCCGGCTTCCACCAGAAGCTTGAGATGCCGCGAGATCCGCGGCTGCGACTGGCCGAGGATGTCGGTCAGGTCGGACACCGACAGTTCCCCCTCGGCGAGCAGCGCCAGGATGCGCAGGCGCGTCTCCTCGGCGGCCGCACGCAGGACGCCCAGGGCTTCCGGAAAGGGGATCGATCCCGCCTCTTGCCTGCGTTCAATAGACATAAAGATATGTTTATGTGCGTTTCGCGGTGGGCGCAAGCACGAACTTGCGGGGGTTTGCCAGGTGGATGAGACCGAAGCGCGGCGGCCGCGTTGATGGCAGGGCCGCCGAGGGCGGGCCCGGGGAGGCGTGCATGTCCGAGAGCCCGTTCCCGCAGATCACGCTGGTCCGCCACGGCGAGACCGCCTGGAGCCGATCCGGCCAGCATACCGGGCGCAGCGACATCCCCCTGACCCAGGAGGGCGAGGAAGCGGCGCGCGCCCTCGCCCCGCGCCTTGCGGCCCGCTGCTACGCGGAGGTCTGGTCGAGCCCGTCGAGCCGGGCGGCCACGACCTGCGTGCTGGCGGGCTTCGGTGACCGGCGCGTGATCGATCCGGATCTCGCGGAGTGGGATTACGGCGCCTACGAGGGCCGGACCACGCAGGCGATCCTGGCCGAGCGGCCGGATTGGCGCCTGTTCCGCGACGGCTGCCCCGGCGGCGAGACGGCGGAGGCGGTCGGCGTTCGGGCGGACCGGATCATCGCCCGGGCCCGCGCCCGTGATGCCGACCTCGTCGTGTTCTCCAGCGCGCATGTCCTGCGGGTGCTCGCCGCGCGCTGGATCGGGCTGCCGCCGCAGGGAGGGGCGCTTCTCGTCCTCG
>NZ_BACT01000727.1:0-936 GCF_000333255.1 Methylobacterium sp. B1
CGGCGCGCATGGCGAGCCCGAGCTTGGTCCGGTTGATCAGCGCATAGGTCAGGGCGATCAGGGTCAACGCCGCGCCGAGCACGAACAGCCGCAGCCACGACACCGAGACCGGGCCGATCTCCAGCGGCGCCTCCGGGAAGGGCGCGGGGATCGCCTTGGCGACGCCGCCGAAGATCCAGAGCGTGCCCGATTGCAGGATGATCCCGGCGCCGATCATCACCAGCATGGTGGTGTCGATGTCCGAGCCCCGGAACGGCCGCAGCAGCACCAGCTCGATCGCGGCCCCGAGCAGGAGGCCGCCGAGAATCGCCAACGGCAGCGCCAGAAAGAAGTTCAGCCCCAGCGCCGCGACCGCGAGGTACATAACGTAGGCGCCGACGGTGTAGAGCGCGCCGTGGGTGAAGTTCACGACGTTCATGATCCCGAAGATCAGCGTAAGGCCGATCCCCAACAGCGCGTAGGTACCGCCGAGGATGAGCGCGTTGACGAGGTGCTGGACCAGTTCGTTCATGGGCTTCTCCTGGCAGGTTGCGTGCCGGACGACCGGCGCCTCGCTGCGTGCGGGGACACGCGGGTTGCCAATTCGGTAGCCGGCACTGCGCGTCTCCCTCCCCCGCAGCGACGATGGTCACACATCTTCGTTTTGCACCGCCGCGGGCGGCAGAGCGCGACAGGCCCCCTCTCCCGTGCGGGAGAGGGTTGGGGTGAGGGATGAGAACTCTTCGGATCGAGCGCGCGATCGATGCGCGACAGGACGCGCCTCGTTCTGAAAGCTCTCGCCCCTCACCCTATCCCTCTCCCGCTCGGGAGAGGGGACCCGCGCTCGGTCCTGAAACCGCGTGGCCGAACCCGATGTGTGATTCTGTAGGCCCCCGCCGAGGGGGGAGGGAGGGCGCGCGGCGGCAGCCCTACAGTGCCGGCACGATCACCTTCCCG
>NZ_BACT01000726.1:0-12434 GCF_000333255.1 Methylobacterium sp. B1
TCGGTTCCGGTCGGCGCCCAGGATGCCTGTCCGGGGTTGTTCGCCGATGGGCGGATGCCCGTCCTCACCAATCCGAAGCTCGCCGTTCGGGCGACTCCGCTATGCTTCGAGGCCTTTCGCGGTGCTGCATTCCGGCGTGACCCGCACGCCCCTTTACGCCGCCGAGCACCTCACCCGCGCCAGCATCGCCGCGGCCCGCGCGGTGGCACGCGACGATTCCTTCCACGAAGAGGCGCGCCTGCCGGAAGACCAGCGCGCCGGCCTTGAGGATTATGTCCGCAGTGGGTTCGACCGGGGCCATCTCGCGCCGGCCGGCGACATGCCGACGGCAAGCGCCCAGGCCGAGTCGTTCAGCCTCGCCAACATCACGCCGCAGAACCGCGTCCTGAACCGGGGGCTCTGGGCCGATATCGAGGAGGGCACCCGGCGCCTGACCAGCCGGCGCGGTGCGCTCTTCGTGGTCACCGGTGTGATCTTCTCCGGCGACGCGGTGCAGCAGATCAAGGGCGGCGTGCTCGTCCCGACCCACTTGTTCAAGGCCCTCTACGATCCGGCGAGCGGCGAGGCCGGAGCATACCTCGCCCGGAACGACGATTCGAAGGATTGGCGCGTGCTGTCGATCGACGATCTGCGCCGGGAATCCGGCATCGACGTCTTTCCCGGCCTGCCGCAAGCGGCTCGCGCGACCGCGATGAGCCTCCCGGATCCCCAGGCCTCCGCCCGCGCGGACGAGCGCCGGCCCCGGCACGAGCAGACCTGGCAGGAATGGCTGGAGCGCGAGCTGGCCCGAGCGGCGCGGAAATTCCTGCGCGACCTGCTGCGTTCGTTCTTCTGAGAGGACCCATGCCCAAGGACACGCAACGCGCCTCCAGCGGCGCGACCGAGGATCCGAAAGCCTTCACGCCCTTCGCGGACGATGCCGGCGTGCGCACCATCGGCAGCTTGAGCTTCGAGAACGGCACGGACCGGATCGCCCTGCACGGATCCCTCGACATCACNCGCGACAGGACCGGGCTGGAGCAGGCCCGGCTTCTCCGGAAGACGCTGGACGCGATCGTGAAGACCCTGGAGGCCTCCGATCTGCCCGAAGCGGTGGCCGAGGCGCCGGACGCGCCGCCGCGATCGGTGAAGAACCCGTTCGCCTGAGAGATCGGCGCCCCGCGACGGCCGGGCCGTCCTTGCCGCTTCCCGGCGGGCCTGATACTCCGAGAGGGTCATTCCTATATCTTAGGGACGCGCGTCCAGGACGGGGACTGATCCCCCGTGCCTGACCCGTGCCGCTGGCACGATCCGCGCAGTCCCGAACAACGCGCCGAGGACGATCCGCGATGGCTCGCGAATTCATCTACCACATGCGGGGCCTGACCAAGGCCTATACCGGCGGCAAGAAGGTCCTGGATAACGTCAACCTGTCGTTCTACCCGGACGCCAAGATCGGCGTCCTGGGCATCAACGGCGCCGGCAAGTCGACGCTGCTCAAGATCATGGCGGGCCTCGACAAGGAATACACCGGTGACGGCTGGGTCGCGCAGGGTGCGCGCGTCGGCTATCTGCCGCAGGAGCCCCAGCTCGATCCGAACAAGACCGTCCGCGAGAACGTGATGGAGGGCGTGGCCGAGAAGCAGGCCATGCTCGACCGCTACAACGAACTCGCCATGAACTACTCGGAGGAGACGGCCGACGAGATGACCGAGCTCCAGGACCGGATCGAGTCGCTGGGCCTCTGGGAGCTCGATTCGAAGGTCGATCAGGCCATGGAGGCCCTGGGCTGCCCGAGCGACGAGCAGCCGGTGGCCACCCTGTCGGGCGGCGAGCGGCGCCGCATCGCCCTGTGCCGCCTCCTCCTGTGGGAGCCGGAACTGCTCCTCCTCGACGAGCCGACCAACCACCTCGACGCCGAGACGGTGAACTGGCTGGAGGGCCACCTGCGCCAGTATCCCGGCGCGATCCTGATCGTGACCCACGATCGCTACTTCCTCGACAACGTCACGAGCTGGATCCTGGAGCTCGATCGCGGAAAGGGCATCCCGTACGAGGGCAACTATTCGGCGTGGCTGGTCCAGAAGCAGAAGCGCCTGGAGCAGGAGGGCCGTGAGGACATGGCCCGGCAGCGCTCCATCGCCCGCGAGCAGGAGTGGATCGCCGCCTCCCCGAAGGCGCGCCAGTCCAAGTCGAAGGCCCGCATCACCCGCTACGAGGAGCTGGTGGCCAAGCAGGCGCAGAAGATCGATGCCGCGGCCCAGATCGTCATTCCGATCGACGAGCGGCTCGGCAACAACGTCATCGAGTTCGAGCATCTCAGCAAGGCGTTCGGCGACCGGCTGCTGATCGAGGATCTGTCGTTCAAGCTGCCGCCGGGCGGCATCGTCGGGGTGATCGGCCCGAACGGCGCCGGCAAGACCACGCTGTTCAAGATGATCACCGGCCAGGAGAAGCCCGACAACGGGAAGATCGACATCGGCGAGACGGTGAAGCTCGGCTACGTCGACCAGTCCCGCGACGCCCTCGATCCGAACGCCACGGTCTGGCAGGAGGTCTCGGGCGGCAACGACATCATCTATTTCAACAAGCGCGAAATCAATTCGCGTGCCTATTGCGCGGCCTTCGCCTTCAAGGGGCCCGACCAGCAGAAGAAGGTCGGCACGCTCTCGGGCGGCGAGCGCAACCGGGTGCACCTCGCGCGGACCCTGAAGGGCGGCGCCAATGTGCTGCTCCTCGACGAGCCGACCAACGACCTCGACATGGAGACCCTGCGCGCCCTCGAGGATGCGCTGGAGGACTACGCCGGCTGCGCCGTCATCATCAGCCACGATCGCTGGTTCCTGAACCGCATCGCGACGCACATCCTCGCCTTCGAGGGCGACAGCCACGTGGAATGGTTCGAGGGCAACTTCTCCGAATACGAAGCCGACAAGGTGCGCCGACTCGGAGCGGATTCGATCATGCCGAAGAAGATCAAGTACAAGCGGTTCTCGCGCTGAGGACCGGCCCCGTCGTTCCGGGGCCGTAACGGCGAAACCGGAACCGAATAGCCGTTGACGGGCGAGGTCCAGCCCTGGACCTCGCCCGGGTACGCTCTGAACACGGCCGGGAGGAATCCATCGGCCGGTCGCGCGGTCCCTGCCCCCGGTTCAAAGCCTCTGCGGCGCTCCGGCGCTGCAGAATGACGGAGCGATCGGGAGATCGGATGTCGTGCCCCCCTGCGCCCGGGGGGAAAGGCGGATGCGCAAGCTCCCGGAGCGCTTGCAGAGCCGGAGCGTGCCACCCCGGGGACCGGGACGGCCTCGACGGCCGGCCGCCCGATATGCCCTCATCCGAGTCGCGCCCGGGCCTCCGACAGAATCGTGGACAGGCTCCGCGAGAGCGGGATGGCTGGAGTCCACCCGGTGGCGGTTGCGAAGGCCGTGGAATCACAGCCCTCGCTGCGCACGCCCGCCGCCCGGACCCGATCGGGCGAGACCCGAAGGGTGAAGCGTGCGCCCGTCATGCTGCGGAACATCTCCAGGATCTCGGCGACCGGCGTCACGACTCCCGATCCCACGTTGAAGATTCCGCCATTCGGAAGATCGTCGATCTGTCCGATCACGCGCAGGCACGCCGCGGTGACATCGGCCACGTCGACGAAATCGCGCCCGGCGGAGAGGTCGCCAACCTCCAGGCTCGGGGGCACCAAGCCTCGCTCGATACGGGCGATCTGCCCCGCGAAGGAGGCGACCACGAACGTCTCACTCTGACCCGCACCGATGTAGTTCGATGGTCGCAGCACCAGATGCTTGACGCCGGCATTCGCCAGGACATCGCGCAGGATGTACTCGCAGGCGTTCTTGGTTCGGCCCGAGATGGTGTCGGGACGCGGCGTCACGGTCTCGTCCGGACGTGCCTGCTCGCGGAACGCCTCCCCGTAGACGACGGTCGAGCTGAGGAACACCAGGGCCGCACGGGTCTTCGCCACCGCCTCGGCCAGGTTCAGCGTGCCGAGCAGTTCGGCCCGCCAGGCATAGGACGGTGTCTCGCTCGACTGGGCCACGGACGCCAGCGCCGCCAAGTGGAACACGATGGTGGGGTCGAAGGCGGCGATCGTCTCGGCGAGTTCGTGGGCATCGAACGGATCGACGGCTCTCAGCGACACGCCGCCGAGGGGCGGTTGCGGAGCCCGATCCAGGCCGAGGATGGAGCTGCCGGGCGGGAGTCCCCTGTGCAGCGCCTCGAGCAGGCGGCGGCCGAGATAGTCTCCGGCTCCGGTGACGAGGACGCGCATGGCCGTTGCCCTGAACCTTGCCCTGTAGCGCGCCCCGGGCCTTGGCCCTCCCGATGGCGGGCGAGAAGCCGGGATCGCCCACCGCCTCTATACCGGGCTCAGCCACGATGCGAGAGGCTCGAGGCGCTCCGCGGAGCGTCGGACCATCAGGGCGACGGATCCCTGCGCCGGGCCGAACACAGGCGCGTGATCGGCGCAGCCGCGCACCGCAGGCGCGCTATTGTTGCACTGCAGACTCTGCCGTATCCCACATCCGGTCGGAGACCGCCGCGGTGATGAACTGAGTGACGCGCGTCGACGATCTTGAGCGGCCCGCTGCCATGAAGCAGCGGACGATCCCCGCGCCGGAAGCCGGCACGCGGCCCACGAAGCCCGTCCGTGACGCCCGGGTCGACGTGGTGCGCGGGCTGGCGCTGCTGACGATCTTCGTCGACCACATCCCGCGCAACGCGCCGGCCCTGCTGACGCTGCACAATTTCGGATTCTCGGATGCGGCCGAGATCTTCGTTCTGCTCGCCGGCTATTCCTCGATGATCGCCTATGGCGGCCTCTTCCGCCGAGCCGGCGTCCGGACGGCGCTGGTGCGCATCGCGCAGCGCTGTCTGCGCATCTACCTGTTCCAGGCGGGGCTGCTTTTGGCGACCCTGGTCATCGTCCGGATCTGGATGGACATCACCGGTCTCACGCCGCGGTTCGGCGTCGCGCCCCTGCTGCAGATGGGGCTGCTGCCGGGCCTGCTGCGCGGCCTCGCGCTGAACGCGCTCCCGAATTACCTCGATATTCTGCCGCTCTACATTCTCCTTCTGGCGCTATTTCCGCTGATCTATCTCGGGATGCGGCGCGGGATCTGGGGCGTCCTGGCGCTGTCGGCGACCCTGTGGATTGCCGCCAACGTCGATCATCAGCTGAACCTGCCGAACGCCGCGGCGGTCGATGAGGGCTGGTACTTCAATCCCTTCGCGTGGCAGTTCCTGTTCGTGCTCGGAGCGGCCCTCGCCGTCTGGGTCCAGGCCCAGGACGGATTGCTGCCGTGGCGTGGCTGGGCCGTCGCCATGGCCTCGGCCTATCTCGCCTTCGCCTTCTTCCAGGGCGGCTCCTGGGCGGAATGGGGGCTGCCGGACCTCCGGCCGCTGTCGATCGGGGTCCCCGACAAGAGCCATGTCGGCCCCCTGCGCCTGATCAACATGCTGGCCCTGGCCTACCTGCTGTTCAGCATACCCGCGGTGGCGCGTCTCAGCCGGTGGCGGCGGCTGCGCCTGATCGATGCCTGCGGCCGGCACTCGCTCGAGATCTTCGCAGCCGGATGCCTGGCGGCGCTCATCGGCCGCATTCTCTATCGGACCTTCGACGCCACATGGCCGCTGCAGATCGCGGTCAATCTCGGCGGGCTCGCGGTCATGCTCGGATTGGCGCACCTCCTGGATGCGCGCCGCCGCGGTGCCGCCGCTCCGGGCCCGGACCTGCACCGGCCGGGATAGGACGCGAGGAGAGACGATGCCGCCGATGCGCCGCAAGGGTGACCTGCCCGAGAAGGTCTGTGCCCAGTGCGGCCGCCCGTTCGCGTGGCGCAAGAAGTGGGCGCGCGTCTGGGACGAGGTCCGCTACTGCTCCGACCGATGCCGGGCCGAGGCCAAGGCAGGGCGCGGGCGCACCGTCGGGGCGAGCGCAGAAACCCGACCCACGACCGCGCAACAGGGATAGGCGGCGCGCCGCCGGATCGACCGCAGGCACGGACGGCCGTCAGCGCGATCCGTCTCACACCGAGGGCGCCGATGGCTCAGGCCGGACCACGGCTCAGGGCGGCAAGCCCGGCCGGCGTGTCGATGTCGAGGGCGGTGGCCGTATCGCCTGGGATCTCCAGCACGTCGGGCCGCCCCCTGAGCAGCGGTCCGGCCCCGTGGTCGCCGGCGAGGCGGCCGATCTCCTCCCCGAGGCGACGCAGGTTGAGCAGGACGGGATTGCCGCGCCGCCCGTCCTGCACCGGCACCACGGCAGCAGGAGCCACCGCAGCCCCCGTGAAGGCGCTCACGAGACGGTCGATATGGGCGGCCGTCACCCGCGGCATGTCGCCCAGCACGATCACGGCGCCCGTGCAGCGGGGTGGCAACGCCGCGAGACCGGCGCGCAGCGAGGATGCCAATCCGGTACGGTAATCCGGATTGTCGATCCGGATCAGGTCCAGCCCGGCCAGCGTCGCGCGGACCGCCTCCGCGTGCGCGCCCAGCACGACCACCACAGGGCGGGGACAAGCCTCGAGGGCGGCCTCCGCGGCGTGGCGCACCAGCGGCTTGCCGTCGAGGGGGGCGAGCAGCTTCGGCGCGGAGCCGAACCGGCTGCCGAGGCCCGCGGCGAGCAGAACCGTGCCGACCTCCGACATCCCCGAGATCCTCTCCCGCCTCAATCGTCTGTCGCCGGATCGCGCGCGTCCCCCGTCACCGCGCCGCCGGCGCGGGGCTGCGGACGCGAGACGATCTCCATCAGCAGACCGCCGACACCGAGGGCGACGATGTCGGCGCGGGTTACGGCCAGATCTGCGAGCAGACGGTGCAGAATCCAGTCGAATCCGTTCTCCTTCGGCGAGCGCGCGCAGCCCGGGGCGCCGACCACCGGCACGTCGCCCCGGGCACCGACAAGGAGCAGGTTGCCGGGATCGACCGGCATGCCGAGGTGGGCGACATGCCCGCCGGCCGCCTCGATTCCGGCCGGGATGACGTCGCGGCGGTCGGCGATGGCCGAGGCACCGAACACAACCACGAGGTCCGCCCCGGCTCCGTCGATGAGATCGGTCACCGCAGCAGCCACGGCGTCGTCGGTGTGGGGGATCCGGGCTTCGGCGACGATCGCGGCGCCCGCGGGGGCGAGACGTTCGGCCAGAACCCGGAGCGTCTTGTCGATGGTGGCCTCCTTGAGGCTCGGCAGCCGCGTCGAGACCACGCCCACACGGCGGCGGCGATAGGTCGCCACCGCCAGCGCGTCGGCACCGGCCGCCGCACAGGCGCGGGCCAGCACGGCGCCCGGCACGGCGTAGGGGATGATCTTCACGGTGGCGATCATTTCGCCCTCGATTACCGGCCGGAAGCGCGGCAGCGTCGCCACCGTCACCGCCTCGTCGACGGCGTTGACGGCCTCGATCCGGGTCGGGTCGAGCGTCAGCACCCCGGGCCTCTCGGCGAACAGGTTGCAGCGGCCGGTGAACGGCGACTCGACACGCAGGTTCGCCCCGCGAAGACAACCGGCGAGCCGCGCGGCCGCGTCGTCCTCGCCGACATCGCCCGGCTCCAGGGCGGCCACCACGATCTCCGAGAGGCCGGTCCGCGCGAGACCGGCGGCCTCCTCCGGGCCGATCACCGCCCCCTTGCGCAGGGTGATGTCAGCCCGCCGGACCGTATGCGCGCTGATCAGTCCGCCCGCCTCGGCGAGCGGGACGGTCCCGAACCTCACGCGACCTCCGGACGGGGCGCGCGGCGCAGGCACGCCACCACCTCGGCGAGCACGGCCAGCGCGATCTCGGCGGGACTGACGGCACCGATCGGGAGCCCGATCGGTGCGTGGATCCGGCCGATCTGCGCGGGCGTGAACCCCGCCTCGGTGAGCCGCGCGACGCGGGCCGCGTGGGTCTTCCGGGAGCCGAGGGCGCCCACGTAGAAGCACTCGGCCGCCAGGGCCGCCTTCAGCGCAGGATCGTCGATCTTGGGATCGTGGGTCAGGGCTGCGAGGGCGCAGTAGCGATCCAGCACCGGGACGGTTGTGCCGAGGGCGGCGTCCGGCCACTCGGCGACCAGCGCGATGCCCGGGAAACGCTCCGGCGTGGCGAATGCGGTGCGGGGGTCGATCACCGTGAGCGCGAGGTCGAGCCCGGCCGCCATCGGCGCCATGGCCTGCGAGATGTGGACGGCGCCGACGACCACGAGCCGCACCGGCGGCACCTGCACGGTGAGGAAGAGGGTCCGCCCGTCAGCCTCGACGAGGCCGCTCTTGCCGGACGCAAGGTGTTTCGCCAGGACGTCGGCCAGGGGGTCGACGGCGAGGTCCGACTCGCGCACGAGGCGCTGCGCGCCGTCGGCGATGTCGGTGACGAGGATCGCGGCGCGGCGGGCCGCGCGCTCGTCGTTCAGCGCCGCAAGGATGTCGCTGCGCATCAGTCGACCCGCTCGACGAAGACCCGGATCCGCCCGCCGCAGGACAGGCCGGCCCGCCAGGCCGTCTCGTCCGCGACGCCGAACTCGAGGACGCGCGGCGTGCCGGCCTCGATCACCTCGAGGGCCTCGGTGATGACCGCGCCCTCGACGCAGCCTCCCGAGACGGAGCCGAGGAAGTTGCCGTCGCCGTCGACCGCGAGGTGGCTGCCCACGGGCCGGGGCGCCGAGCCCCAGGTCTCGATCACGGTGGCGAGCGCCACGGCGCGACCGTCGCGCCGCCAGGACTGGGCGGCGGAGAGGATGTCTGTATCGGTGCTGAGCATGGCCTCGTGGACTTTCGGCCGGCGGGTGCCCCCCGCTTCCCACAGGTATGGCCCACGCGCCGCCGTGCAAGGCGCCCTCCCACTCGCACACCATGCCCACCGCCCGGGGCACCGGGCCTGTGGCCGTGCGCGCGCCTTGGCCGATCCCGGCGCGGATGCGATAACAGGCCGGCCAAGCGTTCCCGCTCAGACCATGTCCGCCACCGTCGAACGGAGTTCATGCCAGACGACCCGCCCCTGCTTTCGCGGGAGGGAGCGGCGCGTGCTCCGGGTGACGTGAACGCGCCCGATCCCGCTCTGGCGCGCAGGCTGCGCAAGGATCCGCCGCCGCGCTCCGCGCCGCACCGCCTGTGGCGGCGCATCAGCCGGGCGATCGGCGACGTCCTGCCGAAGGGCCTCTACGCTCGCTCGCTGATCATCATCATCGCGCCGGTCGTCCTGCTCCAGTCGGTGATCGCCTACACCTTCATGGAGCGGCACTGGCAGCTCGTGACCAAGCGCCTGTCGGCGGCGGTGACCGCAGACGTGGCCGCCTTGATCGACATCTACGAGAGCTACCCGCAGGACAAGGATGCCGAGACCCTCTCGCGCATCGCCGGGGAACGGCTGAACCTCGACCTCGACATCCTCAAGGGGGCCAAGCTCCCGCCGCCGGGCCCGCGCCCGTTCTTCTCGATCCTCGACGAGGCCCTCTCGGATGAGATCAAGCGCCAGATCCGCCGGCCCTTCTGGATCGACACGGTCGGCCGCTCCAACCTGATCGAGATCCGGGTGGCGATTCCCGACGGCGTGATGCGCATCACCGCGCGGCGCAGCCAAGCCTACGCGTCGAATTCGCACATCTTCCTCGTCTGGATGATCGGCTCCTCGCTGGTGCTGCTCGGCGTCGCGATCCTGTTCCTGCGCAACCAGATCAAGCCCATCCTCCGCCTCGCCGCGGTGGCGGAGGGCTTCGGCAAGGGCCGGGAGATCGAGTTCCGGCCGCGCGGCGCCCGCGAGGTGCGCCAAGCCGGTCACGCCTTCATCGAGATGAAGCGGCGGATCGAGCGGGCGATGGAGCAGCGCACGACGATGCTGAACGGCGTCAGCCACGACCTGCGCACCATCCTCACCCGCTTCCGCCTGTCCCTGGCACTGGTCGAGCAGACCAGCGAGATCGAGGATCTCAGCCGCGACGTGGATGAGATGAGCCGGATGCTGGAGGGCTACCTCGCCTTCGCGCGGGGCGACTCGGCCGAGCCCGCGACGCCCACGGACATGCGCGCCCTGCTGGAGGACCTGCGGACCGACGTGGAGCGCCTCGGCGCCCATGTCTCCGCCGTGGAGCTCGTCGGCACGCCCGAGGTCACGGTCCGTCCGGGCGCCTTCCGGCGTTGCCTGTTCAACCTCGCGGCCAACGCCGTGCGCTACGGCGAGACGGTGGCGATCTCCGGCCGACTGGAGGCCCGGACCTTCTTCGTCTCCATCGACGACGACGGGCCGGGCATTCCGGCCGAGAGCCGCGAGGACGTGTTCAAGCCGTTCCTGCGGCTCGACGACGCCCGCCAGGACGCCGGCGGCTCCGGGCTGGGCCTCTCGATCGCGCGGGACATCGCCCGCGCCCATGGCGGCGACATCACCCTGCACGACAGCCCCCTGGGGGGTCTGCGGGCCACCGTCCGGGTTCCGGCCTAGGCCGGATCAGGCATCGGCGGGCCGGCGCAGGCGCAGGTGCTCGGCCTGCACATTCCTGATGAGATGATCGAGGCTGGCCTCGTCGAGGCCGGCGCCGACGAGCCGGGTGCGCAGGCTCGCCTCGCCGTGCCACGCGTAGCCGGCATCGTGCGGCAGGTGGCGCAGCAGGAGGGCGCTCACGATCGATTCACGCCGGTAGGCGGGGTGGCGCAGCAGCTTCCCGATATGGAGGACCAGCATGTCGACGCCGGAGGTCGCGGGGTCCGAAGCCCCCGTGCCCTTCCCATTCCCACTGACCGATGCCCGACGCATACATGCCCGCCTTTGAGAGGCGATACTCTCGCGCCAAATGATTGCACATCCATGAGCGTTCGGACGAGCCGGCGAAAAACTGCCGATTCCGGGGTCCCAACCTTCGCAGCACGGTGATATGCAGGGTCGTTTTCCCAGGGCCGCGGTCAGCCGCGCGCCGGATTTCGAGTGCCGCACATGAACCCGCTCGTCCCGCTCTTCATCCTGCTCTCGCTGCCGCTCGCGGCCATCGGGCTCGTGCTCTACACCGACGAAGGCATCAACCCGGACCTGTTCTACGCCTCCGTGAAGACCTTCGTGATCCTGGGCGCGATCGCGGTGGCGATGTCGTTCGGTGCGATGAAGCTCTCCGAGCGGTCCAAGCACTGAGATCCCACCGCCCGGAGGGCGCGATGCTGCAGGTGGTCCCGGCCTTCTCGCGTATCGGCGAGGAAAACGCCTTCGCGGTGCTGGCCCGCGCCCAAGCACTCGCCGCGCAGGGCCGGGACGTGATCAACCTCGGTATCGGCCAGCCGGACATGCCGACCCCCGCCCACGTGGTCGAGGCGGGCATCAAGGCCCTGCGCGACGGCCACCACGGCTACACGCCGGCGGTGGGCATTCCGCCGCTGCGCGAGGCGGTGGCCCGCGACATCCATCGCCGCCACGGCGTCGAGGTCTCCCCCGAATCCGTGATGATCGTGCCCGGCGGCAAGGTCACCATGTTCATGGCGATCCTGATGTTCGGCGCGCCCGGAACCGAGATCCTGTATCCGGACCCCGGCTTCCCGATCTACCGCTCGATGATCGAGTTCACGGGCGCGACGCCGGTCCCCGTGCCGATCCGCGAGGAGAACGGTTTCGCCTTCTCGGCGACCGAGACCCTGGCGCTGATCACGCCGAAGACCCGGCTGCTGATCGTCAACTCACCCGCCAACCCGACGGGCGGCGTGACACCGAAAGCCGAGATCGACGCCCTGGTGAAGGGCCTGGCCGAGCACCCCGACGTCGCCGTGCTGTCGGACGAGATCTACGGCACCATGACCTACGACGGCGAGACCCATCACTCGCTGCTCAAGTATCCCGAGATCCGCGACCGGCTCGTCTACCTCGACGGCGCGTCGAAGACCTACGCGATGACCGGTTGGCGCCTCGGCTGGTCGGTCTGGCCGAAGCCGCTCTACGACGCGGCCCGCAAGCTCGCCGTCAACGCGCATTCCTGCGTCAACGCGGCGACCCAGTGGGCCGGCATCGCGGCGCTGGACGGCCCCCAGGACTGCGTGACCGAGATGGTCGCCGAATTCGACCGGCGCCGGACGATCGTGGTGGACGGTCTGAACGCCTTGCCGGGCGTGTCGTGCATCGCGCCCAAGGGCGCGTTCTACGCCTTCCCGAATATCTCCCGGACCGGCTGGAAGGCGAAGGCGCTGGCGTCGGCCCTTCTGGAAGAAGCGGGCGTCGCGGTGATCGGCGGCCCGGATTTCGGCGTCCACGGCGAGGGCTACATCCGTCTGTCCTATGCCAACTCGGCCGAGAACATCCGACGTGCATTGGACCGGATGGGCACGTTCCTCAGCGAGCAGAAGCCGGCCTGACTTTCCGTCGGGTCGGAAAAGCCCCTCGTCGCGCCCTCACCCTGAGGCGCCGGAGCGCGGGGGAGGCCTGAAGGCGCTTCCGGATCCGTCGATGATTCCTGAAACCCGCCTTCGAGGCCCGCTGCCGCAGGCGCGGCGACGGGTGGGATCGACC
>NZ_BACT01000725.1:0-5104 GCF_000333255.1 Methylobacterium sp. B1
GGGTCCGGCGCCTCGCCGTGGCTCGAAGCCGGCTACACACAGATCGCCTCCGGCCTCGCCTCGCGGCTCGGCATCGCCTTCGAGGTGCGGCGCAGCGACCTGCGCACCCTGGTGGGCTGCGGTGCGGCCGGGGCCATCGCGGCCGGCTTCGGCGCGCCGCTCGCCGGCGCCTTCTACGCCTTCGAGCTGATCATCGGCACCTACTCCATCGCCACCCTGACGCCCGTGATCGTCGCGGCCCTGTGCGGCAACCTGATCTCCCGGTCGCTGATCGAGGCCCAGCCGCTCGTCGATCTCGGGGACATGCAGGCGGTCACGACCTCGCACGTCACCAGCCTGGAGATCCTACCGAGCCTCGCCCTCGGGCTGGTCTGTGCGGGCCTCGGCATCCTGATCATGCGCGGGGTCACCCTGGTCGAGCGCCTCGTCCAGGCCTCGGGCGTCCCGCGGGTGGCGGCGCCCGCCTTCGGGGGGCTGTGCGTCGGCGCGCTGGCGCTGCTGGCGACGCCGCAGGTGCTCTCGGGCGGTCACGGCGCCCTGCACATGCACTTCGCCTCCGAAGGGCAGGGACACGGCATCGCCGCCCTGGCCGGGCTGTTCGCCGCCAAGGCGGTGGCGTCGGCGATCTCGATCGGCTCGGGGTTCCGGGGCGGTCTGTTCTTCGCGTCCCTGTTCCTGGGCGCCATCGCCGGCAAGCTGTTCGCCGCCCTCGCCCCCGTGCTGGTGCCGCCGCTCGCGGATTTCGGCCTCACGCCCCTGGCCTACGCGGTGATCGGCATGAGCGCCCTGGCCGTCGCGATCATCGGCGGCCCGCTGACCATGACGTTCCTGGCGCTGGAGGTCACCGGCAGCCTGCCGATCACCGGCGTCGTGCTGGCGGCGGTGATCGCGTCCTCGCTCACCGTGCGCAAGACCTTCGGCTATTCCTTCGCCACCTGGCGCTTCCACCTGCGCGGCGAGAGCATCCGCAGCCCCCACGATGTCGGCTGGATCCGCTCGCTCACCGTCGGCCGCCTGATGCGCCGCAATCCCGGGACCGTGGCGGTGGATACGCCGCTGCCCACCTTCCTGCGTGCCCATCCCCTCGGCTCGCCCTCTCGGGTGATCGCCGTGGACGGGGGCGGGCGCTATGCCGGCATCGTGAACGTGCCCGAGGCGCACGCGGCGTCCCGGGATTCCGGCGCCGACGCGCAGCCCGTGCTCGCCGACCTGCTCCTCCATGGGGACGATTTCCTCACGCCGGGCATGAACGCCAAGGACGCCGCCGCCGCCTTCGACCGCACGGAGAGCGAGGCGCTCGCAGTCGTCGAGAGTGCCGAGAGCCGCAAGGTGCTGGGCCTGCTCACCGAGAGCCACACGTTGAAGCGCTACAGCGAGGAACTCGACCGCCAGCGCCGGGCGATGGCGGGCGAAACCGACTGATTGTCAGGCCGGCGTGTTGACCGCACGCGCGGGTGCAACAATCACCCTGACATCTCCGACCCGGGCTCCGCAAAAGCCCGATCTCCGACATGCGTGGAGGACACATGCCCGGCCAAGAAAAACCCGGTCCAGATAAACCCGGCCACCCGAACAGCCCGCCCCGCCCTTACCGCATCGCCGTCATTCCCGGCGACGGTATCGGCAAGGAGGTGGTGCCGGAGGGCGTGCGCGTGCTGGAGCAGGCGGCCAAGCGCCACGGCTTCTCGCTCCAGCTCGACTGGTTCGATTTCGCGAGCTGCGACTACTACGAGCAGCACGGCCGGATGATGCCGGAGGATTGGAAGGCGCAGATCGAGACCCACGACGCGATCTATTTCGGCGCCGTCGGCATGCCCGAGCGGGTGCCCGACCACATCTCGCTCTGGGGCTCCCTGATCCTGTTCCGGCGGGAATTCGACCAGTACGCCAACCTGCGCCCGGTGCGGCTGATGCCGGGGGTGAAGTGCCCGCTCGCCGACCGCAAGCCGGGCGATATCGACTTCTGGGTGGTCCGCGAGAACACCGAGGGCGAGTACTCGAACGCGGGCGGCCGGATGTTCGCCGGCACCGACCGGGAATTCGCCCTGCAGGAGACGATCATGACCCGTCACGGGACCGACCGGATCCTGAAATTCGCCTTCGAGCTGGCCCAGAAGCGCCCGAAGAAGCACCTGACCTCGGCCACGAAGTCGAACGGCATCTCGATCACCATGCCGTACTGGGACGAGCGGGTGAAGGCGGTGGCCGAGTCCTATCCGGACGTCCGGTGGGACCAGTACCACATCGACATCCTGACCGCGCATTTCGTCCTGAACCCGGACCGGTTCGACGTGGTGGTGGCCTCCAACCTGTTCGGCGACATCCTGTCGGATCTGGGCCCGGCCTGCACGGGCACGATCGGCATCGCGCCGTCGGGCAACATCAACCCGGAGCGGGTGCACCCGTCCGTGTTCGAGCCGGTCCACGGCTCGGCGCCGGACATCGCCGGCCAGGGGATCGCCAACCCGATCGGTCAGATCTGGTCGGGGGCGATGATGCTGGAGCATCTCGGCGAGCACGAAGCCGCCCGGGAGATCGTCAGCGGGATCGAACGGGTGCTGTCCGAGCGGACCCTGCGCACCCGCGACCTCGGCGGCAACGCCGACACGCAGGCCTGCGGCAAGGCGGTGGCGCAGGCGCTGGGGTAGGGAGGCGGGTTCGCCCTGCCGCACCCTCATCCTGGGGTGCGGCGGAGCCGCCTCGCAGGCGCCTTCCGGAGATCGCGCGACCTCCGGAAGGCGCCTTCGGGGCCTGCGCTCCGCTCCGGCCCCTCAGGACGCGGTGCGCGGGTCGGAGCGCCGTCGCGAAACGCGCGATCAGCGGGGACGGCGGCGCACGCTCACCACGTTGCTGGCCGGCTCCGCCTTGCCGGACGCCGCCGGCAGGGCATCGAGGGCCGCCTTGACGATGGCTTTGGCGTCGAGGCCGGCCTCGGCGTACATCTTCTCGGGGCTGTCGTGGTCTTGGTAGGTGTCCGGCAGCGTCAGCGTCCGCACCCGGACCCCGCCCGCGTCCAGCGCGCCCGTCTCCGACAGCAGGTGCAGCACCATCGCGCCGAACCCGCCCCGCGAGCCCTCCTCGATCGTCAGCAGGACCTCGTGGTCCCGCGCCAGATCCAGGATCAGCGCCTCGTCCAGCGGCTTGGCGAACCGCGCATCCGCCACCGTCACCGCCACGCCCTGCTCGGACAGCGTGTCCGCCGCCTTCGAGGCCTCGGCCAGCCGCGTGCCCAGGCTGAGGATCGCCACCTGCGCCTCCGCGTCCCGGCGCACCACCCGGCCCTTGCCGATCGCCAGCACCGCGCCCCGCTCCGGCAGCTCGACCCCCACGCCCTCGCCGCGCGGGTAGCGCAGGGCGATCGGGCCCGAATCATGCGCGTGGGCGGTGGCCACCATGTGCACCAGCTCGGCCTCGTCGGAGGCCGCCATCACGGTCATGTTCGGCAGGCAGCACAGATACGCCAGGTCGAACGCGCCGGCATGCGTCGCCCCGTCCGCGCCCACCAGACCCGCCCGGTCCAGGCAGAACCGCACCGGCAGGTTCTGCAGCGCCACGTCGTGCACCACCTGGTCGTAGGCCCGCTGCAGGAAGGTCGAGTAGATCGCCACGAACGGCCGGTAGCCCTCGGTGGCCAGCCCGCCCGCGAACGTCACCGCGTGCTGCTCGGCGATGCCCACGTCGAAGGTCTTGTCCGGATGCGCCTTGCCGAACAGGTCGATGCCGGTGCCGCCCGGCATGGCGGCGGTGATCGCCACCACCTTGTCGTCGGCATCCGCCGCCTTGATCAGGCTCTCGCCGAACACCCGCGTGTAGGCCGGCGCGTTCGGCTTGGCCTTGGCCTGCACGCCCGAGATCACGTCGAACTTGACCACGCCGTGGTAGCGGTCGGCGCTCGCCTCGGCCGGCGCGTAGCCCTTGCCCTTCTGGGTGACGACGTGCAGCAGGATCGGGCCGTGCTCGGCGTCGCGGACGTTCTTGAGCACCGGCAGCAGGTGGTCGAGATTGTGCCCGTCCACCGGGCCGACGTAGTGGAAGCCCATCTCCTCGAACATGGTGCCGCCGCCGACCACGAGCGAGCGGGCGTATTCCTCGGCCGCCGCGGCGCGCTGGTAGAGCGCCTTCGGCAGCAGCTTGCCGAGCTGCTTGGCGGTCTCGCGCAGGGACTGGTAGGCGCCCCCCGAGGCCAGCCGCGCGAGATAGGCCGACATGGCGCCCACCGGCGGGGCGATCGACATGTCGTTGTCGTTGAGGATGACGATCAGGCGCGAGTGCAGGGCGCCGGCATTGTTGAGCGCCTCGTAGGCCATGCCGGCCGACATCGAGCCGTCGCCGATCACCGCGATGGCGTTGCGGCGCTTCTGCGGGCGGCCCTTCACCTTGGCGGTGGCGTTGTCGAGGTCGCGCGCGACCGCCATGCCCAGCGCCGCCGAGATCGAGGTCGAGGAATGGGCGGCGCCGAACGGGTCGTAGACGCTCTCGCTGCGCTTGGTGAAGCCCGACAGCCCCCCGCCCTGGCGCAGGGTCCGGATGCGGTCGCGGCGCTCGGTCAGGATCTTGTGCGGGTAGCACTGGTGGCCGACGTCCCAGACGATGCGGTCGTCGGGGGTGTCGAACACGTGGTGCAGCGCCACCGTCAGCTCGACCACGCCGAGCCCCGAGCCCAGATGGCCGCCGGTGATCGACACCGCGTCGATCATCTCGGCGCGCACCGCCTCCGCAACAGCCGGAAGATCCGATTCCGGAAGACGCCGCAGCGCCGCAGGATTCGGGACACGGTCCAGCAACGCCGATTGCTCAGGGGAGAGTGCCAATGGTCGCATCCGTTCGTTCGAATATGGCGACGGCTCCGTCACGGGCCCGTGGCAACCGCAACGCCAGCACCCCGGGAGCACGCGTTCATGCTAGAACCCGCCCGTCCGCCGCTGTCATGATAGTGCCAGGTACGGATGAACGGCGGCGCGATCAATGTCGGGCCGTCGCTTTTTTGAATCACGTGCCCTTAACGCCACAAGAGGTTCGCCTTTGAATCCGGCTCGTCTGTGCACAATCCTGCTCGCGCTCGCGATTACGGTTTACGGTCAAGCTTACGCCGCGGCGCGCCGCT
>NZ_BACT01000724.1:0-8362 GCF_000333255.1 Methylobacterium sp. B1
TTCTGGGCGCGGGCGGCCTCGACCAGGCGGACGATCCCGGCATAGGTGCTCTCGGCCGCAGGTCGCTCCGCCAAGAGGGTGAACGGCGTGCCGGCATTCACCGTGCCGCTGAGCACGGGCTCGTTCGCCTTGAGGGTGACCGGAAGCGCCTCGCCGGTCAGGCTCGACCGGTCGAGCACCGCCCGGCCCGCCGCGACCCACCCGTCCACCGGCACGACGTCACCGACACGGACCAGGAGCCGGTCCCCCGGGACCAGCGCCGCGAGGGCGACCTCCTGCAACACACCGCCCTCCTCGCGCAGGGCTGTGCGCGGCTGGCGCGCGATCAGCGCCGTCATCGCCGCCCCGGCCCGGCCCGTGGCATAGGCCTCCAGCGACTGGCCGCCCGCGTACATCAGGGCGATGACGGCACCGGCCAGCGTCTGACCCAGGAGGAGGGCGCTGCCCATCGAGAGAAGGGCAACGAGGTCAAGCCCGACATCGCCGCGCGCCAAGCTCGTCACGACCTGCGTCAGGAGGACGGCCAGGACCGCCAGGGTTGCGAACGCCCAGGCCGCCATCGCGAAATCCGGACGCCCGAGCGCCTGCGCCAGGAGGCCCGCGCAGAGGCCCGCCAGCGGCAGGACCGCCAGCCACCTTCGCACCCGCGTCCCCCACTCGGCGGCCGACCATCCTGTTCCGGTTGAGCCTACCGCCGCCGTGGCCATGTCGAGGGTGCCTCCGTCCGCGCCGCCGAGCTAGGGCCCGCCTGGTTCGCGGGCCTTGCGTTGGATCAAACCGTCCCCGTCGAACCGGGCCGGGCTCAGGCCTGTGGGGCGCGACCACGCCAGGTTCCGGCCCCCGCGATGCCGGCGCACCGACCGGGACGGGGCTGCGGACGACGGTGAATCCGTTGGGCATCGCGGGCTCGGTCCGGCTCTCGACGCGTCGCGTCGGCTTCTCCCTTCGCGACCGGAGCGGGGGAGCGAGGGCCGATCCCCGTGCGCGGACGGGCCGCGGCCTGCGATGCTCGAGAGATCCGGAACTGGCGCCGAGCCTTGGATCGGGGCGCGGGGCGGCGCGTCCGGCGGCGTCCGACCTGTCCGGTCGGGTTTTTCTCAATAATATCTGAGCGAATATTTGTATTGGATTTGAGATATTGATCTGAATCAATGCGCATCGTACCGGAACTTCATTCGTGGCCCGGATGTCGAGACAGGAGATCCCGATGGCTTCTGAGACCGTGACGCCTCTTCAGGCACCGTCGTCCACCGACCCGATGGAGTCCATCAAGGCCGGCCTGGGTACAGGCTTCGGCGCCTGGCGCGCCTTTGCCGTCGATCTGCCGCTGCGCATCGCCACGGAGACGGTGCGCTTCACGGGCTGCCGTCTCCAGGCCCAGGCGGACCATCTGGCCGCGCTCACCCGATGCGGCTCGCTCAAGGATGCGTTCGAGCTTCAGACGGCGTTCCTGACCAGAAGCATGGCCGACTACCAAGCGGAGGCGCGCACGCTGTCGCACGAGGTCGTCGAGGCGGCCTCCGCCGAGGGGGTGTCCAAGGCGGCCTGAGGGGCCGGACCGCCGCGCCATTCCGAGCGCGCCCGTCTCGATGGCTTCTGCTGCGGTGGGGGCAGGACGGGGGCGGCATGATGGGGGTGGCAGGACGGGCCGCAGGTCGATCAGCCGACCCGTTCCGCCCTCCGCCGGGTGTTCGCGCGCCGGCCCGATGCGCGCCGTATTTCGCTCTGGCCGGTCTGGTTTCCGCCGGGTGTGGTCAGGCCGGCTGGGGGAGGGGCGCGGGGCGTGGCGCCGGGGCGGCCTCTCGGGCGGCCTCTCGGGCGGCCTCTCGGGCGGTGTCTCGGGCGGCGTCCGGGGCGAGGAGCCCGAGGAGCGCGTCGAAGGCGAGGGGCTTGTCGACCAGCGGGATCCCGGCGGCGCGGGCCCGGGCGCGGATGGCGGGGTTGGGGTGTCCGGTGATCAGGACCACGGGCACGCGGGCATCGAGGTCGTGGAGCCTGGCGCAGACTTCCAGGCCGTCGAGCCCCGGCAGGACGTGGTCGAGGAGGACGAAGGCCGGGCTCGGCCCCGGGAAGGCGGCCAGCAGTTCCGGTCCGTCCGCGAAGGTCTCGACCCGGAGGCCCTCGCTTTCCAGGAGGAAGCGGGTGGAGTGGAGGACGGCCGCGTCGTCGTCCACCACGTAGATGAGGTCGGGCAGGGCAGGCATGAGGTGTATCGGCGGCTGGTCGGCAGGTTCGTCGGCGGGGCGCCGGTCCGGGTTCGGGACCGCCAGGATGGGGCGCGATCCGGATCCCGGCCTTGACCTGCCTCAAGGCCGGCTCAGGCCAGGCCCGCCAGCACCGCCCAGCGCACCGGCTCCTGCAGGGGACCGGAAGGCGTGTCGTTTCGTTGTCCTCTGGTTTTGTTCGCGGGCATTCCCCGGTTCTGGTGTGGGTTATAGAATTGCCAAATTTGTCCGCCTACGCTCTCGACCGCATGAATTGAATATCGTCTGAGCGTGAAGACTGCCATGAACAGCACGACACAGCAGGATCAACTCGAGATCGTGAGCGCGCTGGCGGCGTCGCTGGCCGATAGGATGCTGATGGAGCGCCTGACCCAGGGAACGCTGCCGCTGGCGAATGCCAGACGCCTCTGGACCGCGTCGCTGCTGCTGGAGGAGCACGAGCGCCCCATTCCCCGCATCGTGGCGGACGTCCTGGAACAGGTGCGGCATGTCGAGCCCGCGGAGGCGCCGGAGGGGATGGACCTGGAGTCCGGGCTGGAGCCCCGACCGGAGCCCTTGCCGGACGTGACGGCCGAGCGGCATGCCGGCGCAGCCGCGCCGCGCCGGCGCCGGCTCACCCGCCTGCTCCGCCCGTTCCGGCAGGGAACCGAGGCCTGACGCTCCCGGCGTCGGCGGATCCTGCGGGCGCGACTTGATGTCGGCCCGCCGTCGTTTCGGATCCGGAGTTTCCCGACGGCGCCCGGGACGCTAAGACCCTCTCCAGTGCGGTGGCGGATCCCGTCCCGCGAACGGGCTTCGGGATACGAGTGATGAGCACCCCTGAACGGCGCGTCCGGACCCTGTTCGACGAGGCGGCCATCGCCAGGCGCAACGATGAACTCGCCCAGGAGATATTGGCTGCCGGGCCCGAGGACCTCCTCGTCGTGGCCGTGCTCAAGGGAAGCTTCATGTTCGCGGCCGACCTGCTCCGGTCGCTCCACCGGGTCGGCCTCGCGCCGCAGGTCGAGTTCGTGCACCTGTCGAGCTACCGTACGGGGACCGTGTCCAGCGGTCAGGTCGAGATCCTGCGCGACGTGCAGAGCGAGGTGCGCGGGCGGGATGTGCTGCTCGTGGACGATATCCTGGAATCGGGCCGCACCGTCGTCTTCGCCAAGGACCTGCTGATGGCCCGCGGCGCCCGGCGCGTCCTCACCGCGGTGCTGCTGGAGAAGCCCGGCAAGCGCGCCGTGACGATCGACGCGGATTTCGTCGGCTTCGTCTGCCCCGATGTCTTCGTCGTCGGCTACGGCATGGATGCCGCGCACGCCTTCCGGCAGTTGCCCTTCGTGGGCGTGGTCGATTACGGGGATGGCGGCCCGGATCTGTTCGATGCCTGACTGAGACGCCGCGGCGCGGCATTTTCGCCGCGCTGCACGGCAGGATTGACGATTCGACGTGCGACGTCTTGACAGGCGGCAAATTCGCCTGTGTCTGTCGACGTTTGGGCGTCCGCATCATCGCGACGGGGCGCTCGCGGGCTTCGGGGACGATCACGGGACCACATGGCGCGCATCCTCCTGGTGGATGACGAAGAGACCGTCCGGGGCTTCCTCAAGCGGGGGCTGGAGATCGACGGCCATGCGGTCGTCACGGCCAGCGATGGCAGTGACGGGCTCGATCGCCTCAACGAGGCCGACGGCGGCTTCGATCTGATGCTCACCGATATCCGCATGCCGCTCATGGACGGCATCGCGCTGGCCCTGGCGGCCAAGCGCGATTTCCCCGACCTGACCATCCTGCTGATGACCGGCTTCGCCGATCAGCGCGAGCGCGCGCGGGGGCTCGATGCCATCGTCACCGATGTCCTGACCAAGCCCTTCTCCCTGGCGGATCTGCGCGCCACGGTGAAGCGGGCGCTGGCGGCCTGAGGCGACCGGCCCGGCGGGACAGTCACCCGTTCAGACGAACTTAAACATTTCCCTTAGGTTGAGCTTCACGAAGGCGTGCCAGTCTGCTCCCGACTGGATCAGACCGAGTGCGCCCTCGCCATGTATCGCCGGGACCGGGACATCGACGCGGCAGCCTATCAAGCGGACCGCTATGCCTGGGAGCCGGACGATGCGACCTGGCGGGCGGATCGGGACGAGCCGCAGCGGGCACGCAAGGGCTTTTTCGGGCGGCTGTCTTCGCTGATCAAGATCTCCGTCCTTGCGGTGCCGGCGGCGCTGTTCCTGTATGGCAGCTTCGCCGATTGCAGCGGCCGTCCGGCGGCGGGCTGGCTCGGCCTCGTCGGGGCCGGTGCCTGCGCCCGCAACGAGATGCTCGGCAACGTCCTCTCGATCCAGGACAACCTCGCCCTCCTGAAGCGGCTCATCAACTGAACCTTCGGCGTGTCGTGCCGCCGCGCTCTGCTCCGCTCCCCGTGAGTCCGCCATGTCCAGCCGCCCGCTTCTTCCCGCCGCGTCCGAAGGTGCGTCCGATGCCCTCGAGGAGGCGAAGTTCCGCGCCCGCATGGCACGGGTCGGCCCCGAAGCGGCGAACCGTCCCCCCCGCGGGAGCCGGGCACCCGAACGGGGACGCCGCCTCCGGCTCGGCTGGAAGGGCTGGCTCGTCGTCGACAGCTTGGTCGTGCTCCTGGTCGTCGCGGGGGTGGTGGCCTGGCCGCCGATCCAGGCCTGCCGATACCAGGACCAGACGGTCGGCTTCTACGCCGGCGATTCCGTCGGGAAGTGCATCCGCCGCGGCATCGCCGACCGCCTCGATACCGCGGACCAGCGCTTCAAGCGCCTGATCCGCCGCTCGGGCCAATGAGGCGGGCCGCCGCAATTCTTCGCGCCCCTCGGGTTGAGCGGCGGCACGGCGGCTGGTAGCAAGCGTCTCGCGAGCCGGTGTAGCACAGCGGTAGTGCAGCGGTTTTGTAAACCGAAGGTCGGGAGTTCGATCCTCTCCACCGGCACCAGACGTTTTCCGCACGATCAGAGTGGGTTGGGCCTGCTCCCGGAGCGCGGCGACCGCTCTCCTCACGCAGCGGTCGGGACAGCACCCCTCCGAATCGCCTTCCCCTGGAAGGAGCCCGGGACCGGGTCTGCCGTCGACGGGCCCGCGCGCGGGGGCGCGCCAGGACGGGTCTGGTCGCGGCCCGTTCGGCTTCGGGAGGAGCGAGACCGCGCCCGGTCGGACAGGCGGCCCGGAGCGCGGTCAGCGTCCGTTCAGGTGCCTCCGCGCATCCTCGGTACAGCCAAGCTGAAGACAAGTATTTCTGAATTGTAACTGAGTATATATTCTGAAAATTCGGCCCAAGCTGGGCCATTTGATAATTAAAATTAGATGAATGCGCAGTTCAGAGCCGATTAAATCCGTCGCGCCTACCAGCCCTGCCGGACAGCGATGAGATGCGTCTCCGCCGCGCCGAGACCGGTCCGGCGGAGGCCGGGCCTCCGGGGCCGCATCGGGCACGGCAGGGGGCGCGACCATGTCAGGGAACGAGGACGATCGGGCGAGGGCGGGCTCCGCTGGAGCGCCGGATGCGACCGAGGGATGCGCCGCGGTCGGGCCGCGCCCGGCGCGGCGGGCCGGTGCGCCCGGTCGTTCGATCGACGGCGCGGCGCGGGACCGGATCGGGCGCGGCCTGCGCCTGCACTACGCCGGGGTGCTGGCGCTGCCGATTCCGGACCGGCTCCGGACGCTGCTCGACGACCTCGCCGCCTGCTCCGACACGGAGGCCTCGCAATGACCCTGATGCTGCAAGCCGCCCCCGCGGGGAGCGGATCCGGTCCGGCGCCCGTCGGGGCCGATGCCGAGATGCGCGACCTCCTTCTGGGCGCGATCCCGGCCCTGCGGGCCTTCGCGTTCTCGCTGACCTACGACCTCGACCGCTCGGACGATCTCGTGCAGGACACGCTGGTGCGCGCGTGGATCAACGCCGCCAGCTTCCGCCGCGGGACCAACCTGACCGCGTGGCTGTTCACGATCCTGCGGAACCTGTTCTACTCCGAGCAGCGCAAGCGCAAGCGCGAGGTGGAGGATGCCGACGGCGTGCATGCCGGGCGGCTCAGCGCCCTCCCGGAGCAGGAGATCCGGATGGAGATGGCGCAGTTCCAGAGCGCCCTGAACCGTCTGCCGCCGGCTCAGCGCGAGGCGCTGGTCCTGGTCGGCGCCCAGAGCTTCACCTACGAGGAGGCCGCGGCGATCTGCGGCGTCGCCGTCGGCACGATCAAGAGCCGGGTCAGCCGCGCCCGGATGCGCCTGATCGAGGTTCTGGGTATGAACGGCGCCGACGATATCGGTCCCGACGCGCAGACCCGTGCGGCCCTGGACGGTCCCTAGGCCGCTTACCGTCGAAGGGGATGCCGGCTCGGCGGGCCGGGAGCCGCGCCGGCGCCTACTTGATGAGCGTCACGATCTCGCGGAACCGCGGGTGGCGCGCCGTGCCGAGCCACTCGAACACCACCATCTCGGTGGTGACGATCTCGGCCCCGTGGGCGGCCATCCGGGTGAGCGCGGCCGCCCGGCTCTCCGTCTGCCGCGAACCCACGGCATCGCACACCACGCAGGCGCGGCGCCCGGCCTCGAGAAGCCCCAGAACAGTCTGCAGCACGCAGATATGCGCCTCGCAGCCGGTGACCACGAGGTCCCGATCCGCGGGCAGCCGCTCGAGGAAGCCCGGCGTCCGGGTGGCACTGAAGCTCATCTTGGGGAAGGCCGTCCCGGGCTCGGGCGCCAGTTCCGGCACGGTGGGGCCGAGGCCACCGGCATTCTGCTCGGTGACCAGGATCGGGACGTCGAGGCGATGCGCGGCGGCGGCGAGGCGGCCCGTATTGGCCAGGATTCCGGCTCCGTCGGCGATCACCGGCATCAGCCGGACCTGAACGTCGATGATCAGGAGAAGCGAGCGAGCGGGATCGATCAGGGGCATCGGTTCGGATCTCGCATGGGGCGCGCAAGCCGGAACGGGTTCGGTCGGACGTCCGGTCCGCTCATGTGGTGCTGCGGCTGCCTGCCTGCCGGATTGGGCATGCCGGACCATCGGCCGTCCGCTCACCGAGGCCGGCGACCGCGCGACCCGGCACCCGTCCGATCCGGCAGGCGTGCCCGCGAGGCCGATCGGACGTGCGATATCCGACGCGGGCTGTGGTCGCCACCGCTGCCGGCCGGAGGGCGGGGCGCGCCCCCACTCTCCCGACGGCCTGGGGCGCCTCAAGGGTGATGCGAGGCCGGGCTGCTGCCGCTGCACCATGGCGTCCATCCCGGGCCGGCTCGCCCCGCATCCGCCGTCGCGCTAGGCCATCCGCGGTGAACGGTGGACGATCTCCCGCACGCCGCGCCCAACCACGCCTGAGACCGTCGGGATCGCCCAAGCTGTGCGGTCGTCCCGAGACGCTCGTCCGGCGAGAACGCCGGATCCGGGAGGCGCCGGACGCATCCCCCCAAGCAAAAGGGGCCGGCGATCCGCCAACCCCTTGCGCTGTCGAGCTGAATGAATGGTACCACCGCCCCGGCTCGAACGGGGGACCCCCAGATCCACAATCTGGTGCTCTAACCAACTGAGCTACGGCGGCACTGGCGCGGGGTGTATCGTGGGCCGCGGCAGTTTTCAAGGCGATGTGTGCACGGGATTTCGACTCCGTGGATAGCGTCGTCCGGCTCCCCCGCGCCGGGCCGGCAGCGCCCCTGCGGCACGCGCCCGTTTGCAACGGGATCGACCCCGGCTGTAACTGCGACGGCGGAGTCGAGGCGTCGACCCCGCCGATCGAACCGACCGGAGGCGAAGAGGCGGACCGTGAGCGCGCGACAGCCAGCGGGCGCCGGCGGGGGCAGGGCGCCCGGCGAGGGATCGGCCGATGTCCCGGCCCGATCGGCCGTCCGGCCGAGCCGGCGGACCCGTCGCCGTTGGGCCGGGATCGGCCTCATCCAGGCCCCCGGACGGCTGCGCAGCCTCGTTCGCCGGAGCGAGGGCGGCCTCGTCGTCCTGGCGACCCTGGTGGGCTGCGTCGCCGGCGTGGCGGTCTCCGCCATGACCTGGATCACCCAGACCCTGCGCGAGGGGCTCTACCAGCTGCCCGCGGGGGCGCGCCTCAGCGCCGTCGATGCCGTGTCGCCGGGGCTCCCTCTCGTGGGGCCCTGCCTGGGCGGCGGCGTGCTTCGGCTGCTCATCGTCG
>NZ_BACT01000723.1:0-5911 GCF_000333255.1 Methylobacterium sp. B1
GGGCCCCGGCGGCCGGACCGAGCGGGCGTCCGGAGCACGAGCGGCAGACGCCTGCCCGCCTTCCCGATTTTCAGGGTCTCCGTATTGGTGCGGCGATACATTGATCCAGCTCAAGATCTTTGTGCAGGTTTCGCCACAATGTTCATGAATAAGCTGGGCAAATCGTCGGGCCGTGGAGACAAGAGCGACGTGGTCCGGTCCTTTTGCTTGGCCGTACGCTGTGACGGAGCGTTCAGAGCCCTTCGGATCGTCCGCCGCCGCATGCGGACGCCACGGTCGCCTCGGCCAGGGTGGCTCGGCCTCGGGCACGCCAGCGTGCGCCGGTTTGCCGGTCTGGTCTCCGTCGGGTGTGGTCAGGCCGGCTGGGGGAGGGGCGCGGGGCGTGGCGCCGGGGCGGCGTCTCGGGCGGTGTCTCGGGCGGCGTCCGGGGCGAGGAGCCCGAGGAGCGCGTCGAAGGCGAGGGGCTTCTCGACCAGCGGGATCCCGGCGGCGCGGGCCCGGGCGCGGATGGCGGGGTCGGGGTGTCCGGTGATCAGGACCACGGGCACGCGGGCATCGAGGTCGTGGAGCCTGGCGCAGACTTCCAGGCCGTCGAGCCCCGGCAGGACGTGGTCGAGGAGGACGAAGGCCGGGCTCGGCCCCGGGAAGGCGGCCAGCAGTTCCGGTCCGTCCGCGAAGGTCTCGACCCGGAGGCCCTCGCTTTCCAGGAGGAAGCGGGTGGAGTGGAGGACGGCCGCGTCGTCGTCCACCACGTAGATGAGGTCGGTCAGGGCAGGCATGAGGTGTATCGGCGGCTAGGTCGGCGGCTGGATCGGCAGGTTCGTCGGCGGGGTGCCGGTCCGGGTTCGGGACCGCCAGGATGGGGCGCGATCCGGATCCCGGCCTTGACCTGCCTCAAGGCCGGCTCAGGCCAGGCCCGCCAGCACCGCCCAGCGCACCAGCTCCTGCAGGGTGCCGGCCTGCGTCTTGGCCATAAGCTTCGCCCGGTAGATCTCGACGGTGCGCGGACTGATGTCGAGCGTGCGGCCGATCTCCTTGCTGGTGCCGCCGGCGACCAGCTGGTCGAGGACCTGCCGCTCGCGCTCGCTCAGGGTGCCGACCCGCCGGACGAACTCCCGCAGCGTCGGATCCACCGCCTCGGCCGCGCCGTTGCGTTCCAGGGCGGAGCGCAGCGCCTGCAGGAGGGCCTCGTCGTCGAACGGCTTCTCGATGAAGTCGCAGGCGCCGAGCTTCATCGCCTCCACCGCGAGCGGGACGTCCCCGTGCCCGGTCATCATGATAACCGGAAGCTTGTGGCCGGATGCCCGCAGGCGGCGGAGCAACTCCAGGCCGTTGAGACCGGGCATGCGGATATCGGTCAGGACGCAGCCCGCTGCCGGCTCGACGAGCCGTTGGAGAAAGTCGGTCGCAGTCTCGTAGAGCCGCACCTCGAAGCCTTCGGTGCCGAGCAGGAAGCCGACCGAGTCCCGCATGGCCGGGTCGTCGTCGACCACGTGCACAAGGCTAGCTGGCATGACCGAGGTCTCCATCGTGCGCGGCCGGCAGCGTCAGCCGGAAGGTTGCCCCGCCGGCCTCGTTGCGCTCGACCCATAGGCGGCCGCCATGAGCCTCGACGATGGTGCGGCAGATCGAGAGCCCGACGCCCATCCCGCTCGCCTTGGTGGTGACGAAGGGTTGGAACAGCCGGTCCGCCACCGCGTCCGAGATGCCCGGCCCGGTGTCCACGACGGCAATCTCGACGTGGTCCGTTCCCGCGGGGCAGGCCTCGACGCGCAATTCGCGCCGGTGCCCCTGCTGCATGGCCTCGCGGGCGTTGCGCATCAGGTTGATCAGGACCTGCTGCACCTGAACGCGGTCGGCCAGGACGGACGTGACCCTCGGATCCACGTGCACGCGCGCGACAACGCCTTGCTCCCGGGCCCCGACCAGGGCCAGCGTGCTGGCCTCCTCGATCAGGCTCGCGACGGGCTCGACCCGCTTCTCGGTCTCGCCGCGGGTGACGAACTCGCGCAGGCGCCGGATGATCTGTCCCGCCCGCAAGGCCTGCTCCGCGGCCTTGTCGAGCACCTCCACCGTCTTGGCGACGTTCTCGGGACTGGGATGCGCCAGAAGGCGCTTGCAGCCCTTGGTATAGTTGCTGATGGCCCCGAGCGGCTGGTTCAACTCGTGGGCCAGCGTCGAAGCCATCTCGCCCATCTCGCTGAGGCGGGACATGTGGACCAGCTCCGCCTGGAGTTCCTCGAGACGGGCCTGCGTGCGGCGTTGCTCGGTCAGGTCGTTGATGAAGCCGGTGAAGAAGACCTGCTCGCCCGCGCGCATCTCGCCGATGGCCAGCTCCATCGGGAAGGTGGAGCCGTCCCGCCTCAGGCCGGTCACGACCCTGTTGGTGCCGATGATGCGGCGCTCGCCGGTCCGCCGGTAGCGGTCGAGGTAGGCGTCGTGCTCGCTCCGCATCGGCTCCGGCATCAGGATGCGGACGTTCCGACCGACCGCCTCGTCGGCCGCGTAGCCGAAGAGACGCTCGGCCGCCGCGCTGAACCAATGGATCCGGCCTGCCTCGTCGATGACGACCATGGCCTCCGGCACGGTGTCGAGGATCGAGCGCAGGTGAGCCTCGCGGGCTCGCAGGTCGACCTCGGCCCGCTTCTGCTCGTCGATATTGAGCACGACCCCGCGGAGCCGGAAGGGGCTGCGTTCCGGGTCGAGTTGCACCCGGCCGCGCGAGCGCAGCCAGCAGACATGCCCGTCGGGGCGCAGGACGCGGTAATCGACCTCGTAGCTGCCTCCCTCCCGCACGGCTCTCTCGATGGCCTCCGCGCGGGCTGGACGGTCCTCCGGATGCACGAGGGCCTGTGAGGCGGCGAAGGTGGTCAATCGTTCGGCCGGGACGCCGAACAGGCGGGCACAGGTCGGCGACACCGTGGCGCGACCGGTCACGATGTCCAGCGACCAGATGCAGATGCCCACCTCGTCGAGCGTCAACCGCAGGTCGTCGCCGGTCTGAGCGGTGGCATCGTCGCGAGGGTGGCCGGGCGCGTCGACGGGGTTCGTCATCGCTTGCACCCGGAGAGGTCCTGCGGGCCGCGACGATGAAAACGCATCCGTCCCGAACTTCCAATCGGTGCCGCCTGACAACCAAAAATTACTGCATTTTGGAATCAGTGAACAGCCTTTCGGCAGTGTTGTGGTCGAATATAGACGATCCCGTCGGGCGAATGTGCGAAATTGAACACTCCGCATCGTGGGCCGCTTGAGGTGGATCAAGGCTGCCCAGCCGCGACGGGACGAACCATGGGGCCGGCACGAATCGGAGACGCTCCATGTCCAGCCCCTCCCGCTCCCCACTCGCGGGCATTCGCGACGTCCTCGTCGGCACGACCGTGGAGGGCGAGTTCGATCCCCCCATCGCGGCGATCGGCTACGGGCTGACGCTGGCCAAGGCGGCCAATGCGCACCTCACCGTGCAGTCGGCCTCCTGGCGCCTCACGGGCGACGACGCGTGGCTCGGCGAGTTCGACTACGTGGGCGAGGCCCTCGTGGACCGCCGTCTCGACGCGCTGGCGCGCTCCATCGCGGAGCGTGCGGCCGGCGATGCGGCCCAGGTCGGCGTTGTCTGCACGACGGAGGCGCCGGGGCTGACCTACCCGGACGTCGTGACCCGGCTGGCCACGCAGGCGCGCCTGCACGACCTCACGGTCCTGGACGCGGGACCGCGACGGTTCGACCTCGATCGCGAGACCATCGAGCGGGCGCTCTTCGAGAGCGGGCGGCCGGTCATCGCGGTGCCGCCGGGCCGCGACGCCTTCGCCGCACGGCGGATCATCGTCGCCTGGGACGGCAGCGCGCAGGCGGCGCGGGCCGCCAACGATGCCCTGCCGTTCCTGCGCGCCGCCGAAGCGATCGAGGTCGTCTCGGTCTGCGACGACGCGGAGATCCACGAGGCCGTCCCCGGGGCCGAGTTCGCGCCCCACCTCGCGCGGCACGGCGTGAACGTCGTCGTCAACGACCTGCCGAAGGGGGACGGCATCGCCGAGACCCTGCGCAGCCAGGCCGGCCTGTTCCGCGCCGACCTGGTCGTGATGGGAGCCTACCGGCATTCTCCCAAGCGGGAGTTCTTCCTGGGCGGCGTCACCCGCTCGCTCCTGCGGAACTGTCCCGTGCCGCTGTTCCTGTCCCATTGAACCTAGGGGGTCGGCGATGCGCAAGCGACCAACAGCCCGGAGCGGCACGACCACCGGGCCGACGCGCAAGCGTGAGCCGCCGCCCCGTGGCGCCCCGGCGCGCCCCGAAGCCGCGGAGGCGGTGCCGCCGGTGCGCCCCGAACCCGTCGAGGCGGTGCCGCCGGTGCGGGCGCCGAACGCGCCCGATTGGGCCAACCCGTTGACCGAGGAGGAGCGCCGCGCCCTCGAGGCCGGCTGGGGCTTCGTCGAATGACGGCTCCGCGGGCGCCGTCGGCTCCCCGGCCCGTGCGGCGGTGTCAGAGCCGGGCCCGCGCGAGTTCCTCGATGGCCTGGATCAGGCGGCGCAGGTCGGCCGGGTCCGGCTGCGCCGGGGCACGCGCGGTCAGGGCTGCGATAAGCCTGTCGACGTAAACGGAGGCGCCGGAATAGGCGAGGCTCCAGTCGGCGAAGCGCCGCCGGTCGATGTCGTCGTACAGCAGCACCGCCACCTCCGTATGGCGCGGGTCGCGACGGATGCTGTCCATCAGGGCATCGACCGCGGGACGCGGCCCCTCCAGGATCTGTGCGAACCGGGTGCGCGACGCCACGAGGGCTCCCGTGACCCGGAGCCGGGCGTTCCGGGACAGAGACGTTTCGACGATGTTCTGGACGTCGGCCTCGGAGGATGTCCGCCGGCTGACGTAGAGAAGCCGACTGTCCATGGCTCTGCCTCCCTGCCGCCGCCCAGCGCGACCCTGACGCGTCCGGGCCGGCGAGCCTGGCCTCGTCGCACGGATCGGACCGGAACGCGGGCGCCGCGGGATGGTGCCGTTCGACGCCCGCGATCGGGAAGCACTCGTCCAGCCTGCGAACGGCGGCCCCGACGAAGCGCGGGCTCAGTGGCTCATCAGGCAGCAGCGTGGGGAGCGTTCCAGGAGATCGCGCGTGACGCCGCCGAACATCCATTCCCGCAACCGGGAATGGCCGTAGGCGCCCGTGACGATCAGATCCGCATCCTGCCGCAGGGCGAACCGCAGAATCTCCGAGCCGGCATCCTCCTCCGTTTGCAGGTGATGGACGGCGACGTGCGCGCCGTGCCGCGCGAGGTGGCCGGCCACGTCGTCCGCACCGTCGGGCCGGGCATCGGCGCCGACGGTCGCCACGTGGACCCGGTCCGCCGCCCGCAGGAATGGCAAAGCCGCCGACACGGCCCGCCGCGCTGCGGGACCGTCCCGCCACGCGATAACGATGCGCGACCCCGTCAGGCTCGCGAGCCCCGGCGGCACCACCAGGACCGGCCTGCCGGCCTCCATAAGGACGGGCCCGGGCGGCACGCCGAGCGGTCCCGGATCCGCGTCGCCCGGTCCCCGCCGGCTCAGGACCACGAGGTCCGCGGCGCGGGCCGTCTCGATGACGTGCGTGACGGCGTCCGCGAAGCCGGCGCGCCAGTCCGTGCCGATCCCCTCGGTCCCGGCACGCCGGAACAGTGCCTGCGCCTGTTCGAGGATGGTTTGGACCTGTGCCGTGTTGCGTTGCTCCTGCGCGACGGCATCGTAGACATCGCGGAACCAGGAGGGGGGCCGGCACCGGATGGGCCGCCGCGCCCGTGAGCGTCGCCGCGAAGCGCCGGGCGAGGCCGGCGGCGAGGCGCATCCGGTCCAGCGCCGCTTCGCCGAGGTCGGCGGAAACGAGGATGTTGGCGTATTCCATGGCTCAGCTCCGGCCCGCGTCGATTCCCGACGCGGGAACCT
>NZ_BACT01000722.1:0-2504 GCF_000333255.1 Methylobacterium sp. B1
CCTGACCGGATCGGGTGATCCGGCGCGGTCGCCGACGTCCCGGCGTGNAGCTGGATCAAGGTCGAGCGGCCGCACCCGTCGAGACTCGGGCGATCGGCAGCCCGGAGCTCTCATGTCCCTCCCGTCCTCATCGCCCCTCGCCGCCTTGCGCGACATCCTGGTCGCCGTCACCGAGGAGGGCCGCGGCGACGAGCCCGGAACGGCGCTTGGCTATGGCCTCACGCTCGCCGCCGCGGCGGGCGCCCACCTCACCGTCCAGTCCGCGGCCCGCCGTCTCACCATGGTGGGCGGCGCGGGATTGGGGTTCGTCGACGGCCTCGTCGCGGACGAGAACCGGCGCCTGCGCGTCCTCGCCCAGGCCGTCGCCGAACGGGCCGCCGGGGATGCCACCCGTGCGGGGGTGACCTGTACGACCGAGGCGCCCGCGCTGGCCTACCCGGATCTGATCGCCCGGCTCACCGCCCGCGCGCGCCTCGCCGACCTGACCGTCCTGGACGCGGAGGCGCGGGAGGTCGATCTCGACCGCGACCTGATCGACGGACTCCTGTTCGGCAGCGGTCGCCCGCTCATCGTGGTGCCTGCGGGCTGCTCGGCCTGGCCTGCCGGTCGGATCGTCGTCGCCTGGGACGGCAGCGCCCAGGCCGCGCGGGCGGCGAACGATGCCCTGCCGTTCCTGCGCGCCGCCGAGGCGGTCGAGATCGTGTCCGTCGTCGGCGAGAAGGACCTGTCGGCCGCGGTCGCCGGCGCCGAGTTCGCGCCGCACCTCGCGCGCCACGGCGTGACCGTGTCGGTGAACGTCCTGCCGGTCGTCGACGACGTCGCGGAGACGCTCAGGACCCAGGCGGGCCTGTTCCGCGCCGACATGCTGGTGATGGGCGCCTACCGGCACGCCCGCCTGAAGGAATGGTTCTTCGGCGGCGTGACCCAGTCGCTCCTGGCCCGCAGCCCCCTTCCGCTGTTCCTCGCCCATTGACGGCGCGGCAGCACGATCCGTCGCGATCCGCCGGGGCGGCGTCGCGCTCAGTCCTCGATCATGCGGTGGAGCCGGGCGCGTCTCAGGCTGACCTGGCGGCCGCCGACGCGTTGCAGGGCCCCGTCCTCCTCCAGCTGCGAAAGGGTGCGCGACACGGTCTCGATGGTCAGCCCGAGAAAGTCGGCGATGTCGCGCCGGGTCATCGGAAGGGCGAAGGTCCCGGTGCCGCCCAGGCGTGCGTCCACGTCGATGAGGAAGCTTGCCACGCGCTCCGCCGCCGAGCGGCGCCCGAGCAGCAGCATGTGATCCTGGGCGTGCCTCAGATCGTTCGTGGCCATGTCCCAGAGCTGGCAGGCGAACTCGGCCCGGTCGGTCGCGGCGCGCTCGACCTGCCGCCGTTTGAAGATCAGCACCTTGGTGTCGGTGAGCGCCTCGGCGCTGTGGCGGTGGATCTTGCCCTGCTCGAACCCGAACAGGTCGCCGGGCAGGCGGAAGCCGGTGATCTGACGACGGCCGTCGCTCAGCACCTTGTGCGTGCGCACCGCGCCGCTGACGACCTTGTAGACGAACTCGGCCTCCTCGCCCTCGCCGTAGACTTCCTCCTCGCGGGCGTAGGAGAACGGCGTCCCGATCACCTCGGGGCAGCCCGCGAACAGGGCGCTTGCGTCCAGGCTCGGGAAGGGCGCCGAATGGCCTGCCGGGATCTGCGTGGACGTCCGTGCGGTGTAGTCGGTGCTCATCGCTTCGCTCCTCACCTCGTCGTGGGAGCGAGATTGGCCGTCCTCGGGGAGCGATGAAATTCCGGTTCGTGTCTTAAGCGAACTTGCTTACGGACAATTACGTAGTGCCGCGCGTCGGGCTCAGAGGCCCGCGGTCGTCGCGAATGCCCAGGCGGGAACCGGGTCGGGGAGCCCGGGCAGGCCGGAGCGCCCCGCGAGGAGGGCGCCCACCAGGGTGGCGAGCCCGTATGCCAGCACGCCCAGAACCAGCGTGAGGACGTCGGCATGACGGCGCAGGGCGTGGATGCCCGCGCAGCCGACCGTGAAGGACGCGGCGGCCGCGAGCGCGACGGGGTCGAGGGGCATGGCAGCCTCCTGGAAACGATGCCGTGAGGGACGCGGCCGCGCGCGGCGCAGGGCTGCCGCGGCCGTTCCGGCGCCCGGCCGCCTCAGACCGAGCGCGCCTGGGGCGACACGTAGAGCCGCCGGAGTTCGAACGCGGCCAGGGCGGCCACCGCGAGCCCGACCCCGACATGCACCCCCATGGCGCCCCTGGTCTCCGCGAAGCCCAGTGCCCACGGCGCCATGGCCGCCCATAGGCCGAGGGCGAGGTTGAGGTACTCTTCCCAATCGTAGGTCCGGCCGAGGGCCAGCAACGCGACGACGGTGATGGCGCCGCCGCTGAGAAAGGCGTTGCGTGCGGCGGCGGAATCGTAGCTCAACTCCAGATACCAGGGTGCGAGGACGAGCGTGATCCCGAGGAGGATGTTGAGCGCGTTCGGGATCATGTCCTCGGTTCGGTTCTCGATGGT
>NZ_BACT01000721.1:0-2740 GCF_000333255.1 Methylobacterium sp. B1
CGGAGGTTCCAGGGCGTTTCGAGACCGCCCTGCCTGCGGGCCTGACCGATGCGGAGGCCCGGCAACGGCGCGCGCGGTTCGGCGCGAACGTGATCGCCACGACCGAGAGGGCCGGCAGGCTGTCCCTGCTCCTGCACCAGCTCGCGAGCCCCGTCGTCTACCTGCTCGCCGCGGCCGGCGGGCTCTCGCTCTACTTCGGGGATTGGCAGGAGGCGGCCGCCGTCATTGCGGTGCTGGCCATCAATACCGGCCTCGGCTTCTTCACCGAGCTGCGGGCGGTCCGATCCGTCGAGGGCTTGCGGTCGCTCGGGACGCGCTCGGCCCGCGTTCGCCGCGACGGGCACATCCGGGTCCTGCCCGCCGAGGATCTCGTCCCGGGCGACATCGTGCTGATCGAGGGCGGCGATGCGGTCCCGGCCGACATCCGGCTGGTCGAGGCGTCGAACCTGGGCGCCGACGAGTCGACCCTCACGGGGGAATCCGTGCCGGTGGACAAGTCGGCACAGCCGGTCGCCGCGGAGGCACGCCTCGCGGAGCGCGCGTCGATGCTGTTCCGGGGCACGCTGGTCACCCGCGGGAGCGGTGCGGGTGTCGTGGTCGCGACCGGCGCGGCGACCGAACTCGGGGCGGTGTCGCGCCTCGTCGCGCAGGCCGACCCGGAGGGGTCGCCCCTGGAACGGCGCCTGGGCCGCCTGTCCGGCCAAATGGTCTGGGCGGTCCTGGGGGTGGCCGTTCTCCTGGCCGGCCTCGGCATCGCAACCGGCAAGGATCTCCGCCTCATGACCGAGGCCAGCATCGCGCTGTCGGTCGCGGCCATTCCGGGAGGCCTGCCCATCGTCGCGACCCTGGTGCTCGCGCGCGGCATGTGGCGGATGGCCCGCAGGAACGCGCTGATCGAGCGCCTGTCGGCCGTCGAAACGCTCGGCGCCACGACGGTCATCCTGACCGACAAGACGGGGACGCTCACCGAGAACCGGATGACGGTGCGGCAATTGTCGCTGCCCTCCGGGCAGGGGGACCTGGCCGAGGGAGGGCCCTCGATCGAAGCCGGACGCCTGCTCCGCGTTGCGGTGCTCTGCAACGACGCCGCGCTCGGATCGGGCGCCGGAGACGGCAGCGGCGACCCGATGGAACAGGCGCTGCTGCGGGCGGGGCGGTCCGCCGGCCTCGACCGCGCGGCCCTCGGGCGCGACCGGCCTCTCGTGGGAAAGCACGCCTTCGAGGCGGCCGTCCGCATGATGGCCACCGTCCATGCTGCGGGGCCGGGCTTCTGGGTGGCGGTCAAGGGCGCCCCGGAGGCCGTGCTCGCCGCCTCGCGGCGCACCGGTGACGGCGCGCATGATCGTCCCCTCGACGCCGGCGACCGCACCCTGTGGCGACGCCGCGTCGAGGATCTGGGGGCACGGGGCCTGCGGGTCATCGCCTGCGCCGAGAGGACGGTCGCGGACCCGGGATGCCCGCCCTTCGAGGACCTCACGTTCCTCGGGCTGGTCGGGATGGATGACCCGGCCCGGGAGGACGTGCCGGCGGCGATGGCGGCCTGCCGCGCCGCGGGCATCCGCGCGGTCATGGTCACCGGCGATCACGCCGTAACCGCCCGGAGCATCGCCCTCGCGGTCGGTCTCGCCGGTCCGGGGGACCGCATCGCGGAGGGCGTCCCCGATGCCGGCCTGCCGGACAGGCTGGAAGATGTCGCGGTCTTCGCCCGCGTGAGCCCGGCCGAGAAGCTGGCGCTGGTCCGCGCCTACCAGGCGAAGGGCGAGGTCGTCGCCATGACCGGCGACGGCGTCAACGACGCCCCGGCGCTGAGGCAGGCGGATATCGGCGTCGCGATGGGCCGGCGGGGGACGGACGTGGCGCGCGAGGCCGCCGCAATGATCCTCCTCGACGATGCCTTCCCGACCATCGTCGGCGCAATCCGGGAGGGGCGGATCATCTTCGACAACATCCGCCGGTTCGTCACCTATCTCCTGGCCTGCAACCTGAGCGAGGTGATGGTCGTCGGGCTCGCGGTCGTGTCGACGCTGCCGCTACCGATCCTGCCGATGCAGATCCTCTACCTGAACGTCGTGACCGACGTGTTCCCGGCCTTCGCCCTGGCCCTCGGCGAAGGCCGGGACGACATCCTCCGGCGACCGCCGCGGGATCCGAAGGAGCCTATTCTGGGGCGGGCGCAATGGACGCGGATCGGCCTGCACGCCGCCGCGATGACGGCGGCGACCTTCGCGGCCGGCGCCGCCGCCACGTTCTGGCTCGCCTTCGATCCGGCCTCGGTCGTGACCGTCACGTTCCTGACGCTCGCCTTCGCGCAGCTCTGGCAGGTGTTCAACATGCGCGCCTCCAGCGCGCCGCTCCTCCGCAACGAGGTCACCCGGAATCCCTGGGTCTGGGCCGCCCTGCTCCTGTGCACGGCGCTCCTCGTCGGCCCGGCCTATCTCTCGCCGGTCGGCCGCCTGCTGGGCCTCGTCCCGCTCGATCGGAACGGCTGGATGCTCGTCCTCTCGGTGAGCCTCGCACCGCTCCTGGTCGTCCAACTCGCCACCCTGGCGGCAGGAGCCCGCCGGCCGTCCGGGCGCGACGGCCGTCCGACGTGAGGTCCGGTGCCCCTCCGCGCCCACGGCCCGCGCGCCTTCGTGTAAGCTGTCGTCCATGAGCAGGATCACGACGGACCCGACCGCAGCGGATTGGGATGGCAGAATGGAGCGGCTGACCGGGCGCTTTCCCGGGCGCCTGCGCGATG
>NZ_BACT01000720.1:0-2269 GCF_000333255.1 Methylobacterium sp. B1
CCGGCAGCGTCATCCGGGCGCGGGCGACGCTTGTGCTGGCAGCTGGCGGCGATCGCGACGGCCTCGCGCTTTGGGCTGCGGCCTGGCACCGGGCTGCGGCCGCGCTGGACGTATCCGGCGACGGCGCGCAGGGGCCGACCGAGCCCGGACATGCCAGCCTGGCCTTGCAGGAAGCCGTGGTCGACGCGCTGGCCGTGGCCGATGCGGAGACTGCCGGGCATCGGGCATCCACAGCCCAGGACGCGGCCTTTGATGCGACCCTCTCGGGCTATGCGCAACTCCTGCGGAATCGGTTCCGCCGCGCGGGGTCCGGCACCCAGACCCCGCTCACGGCCGCTGCCGCGCGATGGGTCGAAGCGATGGGCGAGAAGCCCGTGCCACTTCGGCCAAACGACGGGGAGTCCCGTGCGAATTACCTTGAGCGCTTCGCGATCGCCAACCACATGCGCCTGCGTGTCCTGCGCCTGGAGGCGGGCACGCCATTGCAGGGTGACGGCCCCGTCCTGGCTTTCGACCGTGAGGATCGGCCATGCCTCATCAAGCCGCGTCTCTGGGGCGCCTACGATCTGGACCCCGCCGAGCCCGGTGCGCGCCCGAGGCGGATGAGGAAGAGCGACTGGTCGCGGCTGGGTCCACAAGCGTTCGCCTTGTGCCGCACACTGCCGGGCAGCCCGCTGACCTATCGCGGGGTTCTCGGCTTCGGCCTCGGTTTCGCCCTGGGCGACATCCTGCTGCTCGTGGCCTGCGGGATCCTGGGCACGCTGCTCGCGCTGCTGCCGCCCATCGCCTCACAGCAGATCATCAACATCGCCGTCCACACAGCCGATACCGAGTTCCTGGCACAGCTGCTCACGGTGCTGGCGATATCGCTGATGGTCGAGACGGCCTTCTTCGTCGTCGGCCAGCTCGCGCAACTCCGGGCCCAGGGGAAAGCCGGATTGGCGCTGCACGCGGCCATGGTCGACCGCCTGCTGCGCTTGTCCCCTGCGGATCTGCGATCCTCAACCACCTTGATCCTCGCCACCGAGATGGAGACGGTGGAGAAGTTCCGCCGGGCTGTCGTCGGCTTCGCCGTCGTCGCGCTCCTCGCCCTGATCAGCGGCTTGGCATCGGCGATCCTCGTCGCGTTCATCTCGCCGGTCGCTGGCCTCATCGGCATCGGTCTCGTGCTGCTGCTCTTCGGAGTGACCGCTCTCGTCGGATGGCTTCAGTTCAAGGCCATCTATGAGGGCGAGCGGATGGACGTGATCGTGCTCGCCTTCGTGTACGATCTCGTCCGCCTCGTCCCGATGGCGCGCGGCAGCCGGCTCGAGAAGCGCGCCTTCACGCAGTGGAGCGAGAACTTCCTCGCCTTTCAGACGCGCCTCCTGCGCTCGGCGCGCATCAGCAACATCGTTCCGATCTTCGAGCACCTGTGGGACGCCCTGATGCTCGCGACCTGCTTTGCAGCCGTTGCCTATGCCGGGGCTACCCAGACTCTGACGGCCGGTGCCGCCGTCACTTTCGTCCTGGCACTCAGCCGCCTGATCCGCGCCGGCAAGGACCTGTCGCACGCGGTGATGGGGACGGCCAAGCTGCTGCCCATGGCGAAGCTTGCCCGGCCCTTGCTGGATTTCCAGACCGAACCGCTCGTGACCGGGGCCGCCGTGCCGCATCTGAACGGCCACATCGACGTGGTCGACGTGAGTTTCCTGTACGGCGCGAAGCGCGCCCTCGACCACGTGAGCGTCTCGATCCGCCAGGGCGAATTCGTCAGCATCGCCGGCCCCTCGGGCAGCGGCAAATCCACGCTCCTGCGGGTGCTCGCCGGTCTCGAACAGCCGCAGATGGGCAGCGTGCTTCTGGACGGGTACGACCTCGCGCGCGTCGATCGGCGCCAGCTCACGCGCAGGCTCGGCGTCGTGCTCCAGAACAGCACCTTGTTCCCGGGATCGCTCTACGACAACATCCGCGGCGTCACCGACATCCCGCTCGACGCGGCGTGGCATTTCGCCGAGCAGGCCGGTGTCGCCGACGAACTCCACGCGCTGCCCATGGGCCTCAGGACCCTTGTGAGCGAAGCGGGATCGGGTCTTTCCCTGGGGCAGATCCAGCGCATCCTGATCGCCCGGGCGCTAGCGCAGACGCCGGCGATCCTGATCCTAGACGAAGCCACCAGCGCGCTCGACGATGCGGCACAAGGCAAGCTGATCGATACGCTCGCGCGCTTGGACCTCACGCGCATCGTCGTCGCGCATCGTCCGGTGGTCTGGGCGCGCACGGAGCGCTC
>NZ_BACT01000719.1:0-1530 GCF_000333255.1 Methylobacterium sp. B1
GACCTTCTCGAACAACGCCGAGACCTCCTGAGCAAGGTGGTGGACGGGGTCGAAGCGCTGCGCAAGAGCGGCAACGCGACCTTCGAGCGCTATCTTCAGGTGCGCGCAGATCTCGCGCAGGCTTGGAACGCATCGCCACCGAAAAGGGGCGCCTCCTCAGCGTCACGCTCGAAAGTTATGAGAAGCAGGCGCAGTACGAGCGCGAGTTGCAATCCCTTGAGACGCGTCGCGCCCAGGCCGAACGCCAGATCGGCCGATTGAAGGATCGCATCAGCAAGGATTCCTGGGTTCGCAGCACCGAGTATGGAATCGTCTCCGAGATGAAGGTCTTTCCAGGCGACCTCATCCGGTTCGACACGCCCCTCGTGAGCCTGCTGCCCGTGGATGAGAGCTTCTCCGCTTTCCGGCCCGGCAGCACACGGCTCGTGGCAGCGATCTTCGTGCCCGCCAAGGACGGCAAGAAGGTGCGCACCGGAATGCCCGCCCTGATCGATCCGTCCTCCGTGAGGCGGGACGTTTTCGGCTCCATCCGGGGTGTCGTGACCAAGACCTCGGACGTGGCTGTGAGCCCGGAGCAAATGCGCCACACGCTGCGAAACGACGATCTGGTGCGCAAGCTGACAGCGGAGGGGCCGCGCTTCCTGATGGTGGTCGAACTGGAGCGCGATCCCAAGACCGCGTCGGGCTTCCGTTGGACGACCTCTGCAGGCCCGGATGCGCAGATCACCGCCGGCACCCTGCTGGACGGCCAGATCCATACCGAACGCGCCTCTCTCCTCAGCCTCCTGATACCGGCCTTGAAGGAGTTGCTCCGCGGACCCGACCAGCAGCACGACACCTTCTGAAACGCATGCGCAGCCGGACGTCGTGAAGATCCGTTGTTCGTCCACGATCGGCGGCCCCGGCGCTTCTGGGCGCCACAGGGTGCGAGACGATGCACCTCACAAGGTAAGGACAAGGTAAGGGGGATTCACAAAGACAGGTTGGATACGGGTCCGTCGAAGGGCTGCCGAGGGGGCAGCCGGTCGGATCGGCCTTCGGCTTGCTGGAGGTCCGGCACGGGATCCGGTGGCAACCGTTGACGGCGGCGTCCGGCGACTGCGCAGCCGAGGCCGACTCTACGAGAGCAGCGGTCACGAGGGTGTGGCGCCGACTTCACGGGTAGGAGCGCACCCCTCAAGGTGTCGAGATGGCTTGGTTGGATCACTCGCCCGAACGGCGCGTTGAATGAGATGATCGCTCAGCCCTCGCCGTCTTCGGACCCCGCCCGCCTCGCCCTCACGGAGTCCGCGCTCGCGGCGGCGGACGGTCTGTGGCGTGCCGAGATGCTTCGGAATTACGGGCCTGATGGAGTTCTGTCATACGCCTATGCCCCGGAGGGCCAGGGCGGGCTCGGGACGCTGCTCCGGCGAACCTATGAGGCGCGGCGCATCGCAGTCGCCCTGTGGCGGCAGGAGCGGCGCCGGGGCTGAGAAACGGGACGCGGTGCGAGGCGTCCGACAAGGAGGGGCTGCAGCCCGCCCATGCCCG
>NZ_BACT01000718.1:0-288 GCF_000333255.1 Methylobacterium sp. B1
CGGTGATCTCGAGCTTCTTCTCGAAGCCCTTCGACACGCCCTCGGCGATGTTGGCGATCTGCGCCCGCGACGTGCCCCACAGGGAGCGCGCCGGCTTGGACTGGTTGACGGGCTGCACCTCGATGGCGCCGTCCTTCATCGCCACGGCGACGAGCGACGGGACGTCGTAGGACAGTTCGCCCTTCGAACCCTTCATCTTCACCGTCTGACCGGTGACCGTGGCGGTAACGCCCGCCGGCACGGGGACCGGCTTCTTGCCTACGCGAGACATGGGATAACCTCCTTATG
>NZ_BACT01000717.1:0-1415 GCF_000333255.1 Methylobacterium sp. B1
ATTTGCGCCGCCGGCGAAGGGGTCGTTGGTCCTCCTCATCGCCTTCTGCCGCCAAAGAGCAGCCGATCGGCTGACCTTCGCATCCCCAGCCCGATCAAACTGGCCGGGAGGTCGGCGACACCCTGGGAGCTCCCGCTCCTGGGGTGTTTCTCGTCGGAGCCCCTGGCCGGGCAGCGCGGCCCTCCGATGAGGCGTGACCATCGCCGGTTCACGCCGACCGGCGTTGGAACGAGAGCGTCCCTCCCCGCGTATGGGGGGCGATCCTGCTGTGGACGAGATCGCTGGAGCGGGTCCTGAGCCGCCGTCCTTTCTGACGCGGTAACCATGCCAGGCCTATCAGCCACATCCCCGAGGCCGCGAGGCAGGTGCATGCATGGGCGATGATGTGGCTGCGATCCTTTTGACCCTCGCGACCGAGAACGTCGAACTGCGCGAGCAGCTCGCCACCGCGCAGGACATGCTGATGGAGACAGCCGTCGATGCCGGGCAGCTCCATGCCCGAATTCAGGAACTGCAGGCCGAATGCGATGCGTGGCGGGCTGAGGCGGGGCGCCTGGAGGCCCGGGCCCTGCGAAGAGCCTGAAGGGTCAGGCTATGGCCCAGAACAGCGGCAGCGCACCCGCCAGGAAGAGGGCTGAGGAGAGGAGCACGGCAAGGCGCTCGCGATGGTAGAGGACGAAGGCGTGAGGGCTGGCGAACATGGCGACATTGGATCGGACGGGGAGAGATCACGTACGCCCCTGAACCTTGACGGATCGAGGGCGCTTCGCGCTGTCCACAATTGATGGCCGATCCCTGTCGCTGCCGAGCCACATCCTTTTGGATGTGCTCGGACGCACCCTGCGGAGGCCGGGCCGAGCGTAATGTGTCCTCGTGGCTGCTATCGCCCCCTCAGCGGCCCGATCCAGCGGCGCAGTGACCTTCCGGGTTGCTGCGCCGTTGTCGCCCCAGGCGGCCCGCAGAGCCGCCGGCATTCCGTGCGAGCCGCCTCTATCCGCCGGACAAGGTCGGCCGCGCGATCCACGAGGCCGACGCCCTTGGCGCAGTTCGGATCGGCGTCCATCCGCACAAGTGGCACCGCCAAGCCCCGGCTCAAACCTTTCGCACGAAGGTCACCGGCAGGAGCGGCGTGAAGTGATCTCGGCACACGCGATCCCGCGGGATCACGGCACGCGGGCCAGATCGCGCCATGAGGATGAAGAGGGTACTGACGGCGCCCTCCGAGAAGGTCAGCGCTCAATACGGGACGCGGCGCTGCCGCCTCGATACCGCCGGGCTCTTCCATTGGCGTCCGGGTCTGAAGGTCCCCAACCGCGGGCATCACGGTCGGCAGCTTCGACCGAGCGCCGAACTTGTCGCGCCTCCGCGGCGGCGATTGCCTCGACCGCGGCGATGACGTCCTTCAGTGCAGCGAT
>NZ_BACT01000716.1:0-15982 GCF_000333255.1 Methylobacterium sp. B1
GGTCGAACCCGTGGCTCCCGTCGAACCCGTAGCACCGGTCGAACCTGTGGCTCCCGTCGAACCCGTAGCACCGGTCGAACCGGTGGCTCCCGTCGAACCCGTAGCACCGGTCGAACCGGTGGCGCCCGTCGAACCCGTGGCGCCGGTCGAGCCGGTGGCACCCGTCGAACCCGTGGCGCCAGTCGAACCGGTGGCTCCCGTCGAACCCGTGGCGCCGGTCGAACCGGTGGCTCCGGTCGAACCTGTAGCTCCCGTCGAACCCGTGGCGCCGGTCGAACCGGTGGCGCCCGTCGAACCCGTGGCGCCCGTCGAACCCGTGGCGCCCGTCGAACCCGTGGCGCCCGTCGAGCCCGTGGCGCCCGTCGAGCCCGTGGCGCCGGTCGAACCGGTGGCGCCCGTCGAGCCCGTGGCGCCCGTCGAACCGGTGGCGCCCGTCGAACCGGTGGCGCCCGTCGAGCCCGTGGCGCCCGTCGAGCCCGTGGCGCCGGTCGAACCGGTGGCGCCCGTCGAGCCCGTGGCGCCCGTCGAACCGGTGGCGCCCGTCGAACCCGTGGCGCCCGTCGAACCGGTGGCGCCCGTCGAACCCGTGGCGCCCGTCGAGCCCGTGGCGCCCGTCGAACCCGTGGCGCCCGTCGAGCCCGTGGCGCCGGTCGAACCCGTGGCGCCGGTCGAACCCGTGGCTCCCGTGCTGCCGGTGGCTCCCGTGGCACCGGTCGCCCCCGTGCTGCCGGTCGCGCCGGTGACGCCGACCACGCCGGTGATCGGGTACCCGCCATCGTTGGTGAACGTTACGCTCGTGCTTCCGGCACCATTGGTGGCGCTCTGCGTGCCACCGCTGAATGCGACCTGCGCGGTGGTGATATTGATGCCCGTTCCCGTCGCATCGTAGATCGCGAATTGCTCATAAATCCCCTGGCCGAGCGCCGCGGAGAAGGAAAAGCTACCGCCCGTCGAGAAGGGATTCGGCGTATCGGCCACCGTAGATCCGAGCAGGATCCAGTTCCCATTCTGCCTGGCGTAGAAAAACAGCTGATCTCCGGCATCCGCTGTTCCGGAGAATGCAACGAGGCCGTCGCTTGAGGTTCCGGACAAGTTTTCGTTGGCCATTGCAATCTCCCTCGCTATGGCTCTTGCCCACCTTCAGTCTTGGTGGCGCCGGCCTCTCGAACAACGGAAATCAGATCTGTTTTCGCACAAGGCAGCGCATACCAGGCAACATGCCAGCACAGGGGATCCTCCTATCGCGAGACAAATTGGCCGAGCCATATGCCAGAGGTTATAATTCGTTAACTAAACACGCCGGACCCAAAACCGAATCACGGTCAGGCGGATGCGAAAGCAGATTTCACGAGACGATCTGCGGACCCGGGAGGCGCCGAAGTCGAAAAGGTTAAGAAGTCTATAACCTGTGGCCTATTCCAGCCCGAACCGCGGGCCGGCATGATCGTGAGCGGCGGGCGCGCCCGCATGAGACGCACCGAGCGGGCGCCCCCTCAGGGTGCCTGCCCGAGCTTCGCATGACCCGATCAGACGACGTGGAGTCGCCATGCACCAGCGCCCGACACCCGCGGGGCCGCGTTCGGAGTTCGAGAGGTGAGCGTCTCAGACCGTGCGATGTCGCGCGAGGCGCAGGCGCGTATCATGGCGGTCGTGCGGGTCGCACACCACCATGGCGCTGACCTCGATCCCGCCGACTACCCGCGCGAGTCCGAAGGTCCGGTACCGGCGCCGGCCTCGCTCGCGGCATGGGCAACGGCGTCCGGCCTCTGGGCCAGGGCGGTGCGCATGCGCCGGTCCCAGCTCATGCGGCTGGAACACGTCGGCCCCATCGTTGTGTTTCTTGCCGACGGGCATGCCGCCCTCATCACGCGCCGCGATCGTGAGCGAGGCGTCTGCTTCATCGAGGGACCGACGGGCCCCAGCGGCACCGGCATCGAGATCGACGAGCTGCGCCTTGAGCGGGTCTGGAACGGCGAAGCCCTTCTCGTCCGCCGCTCGCGCGCGACGACGGACGACGAGGCCGCCTTCTCGCTCGGTTGGCTCGCCAGGCTCGTCCTCACGGAGAAGCGCAATCTCCGCGAGATCCTGACCGCCTCCCTGGCGGTCAGCGTTCTGCAGATCCTGCCGCCATTCCTGGTCATGGCGGCACTCGACCGGGTTCTCACCCACAACACGGTGTCGACGCTCACGCTGATCACGCTCATGCTGGTCCTCGTGACGGTCTACGAAGCGCTGATCAGCTACGCGCGGCGCGAGATCGTCGAGGTGATGTCGACCCGGATCGATGCCCGTCTGAACGTTCACGTGTTCCGGCGCCTGCTGGCCTTGCCGATCGAGTTCTTCGAGCGATCCCCGACCGGCGAGACGACCCATAAAATCTCGCAGGTCTTCAAGATCCGCGACTTCCTGACAGGGAAGCTGGTCTCGACCGTTCTGGACCTGCTCACGCTCGTCGTCCTGCTGCCGTTCCTGTTCTACATGAGCGTGACCTTGGCGTGGATGGTGCTGGTCGCGTCCGCCTGTGTCGGGGGGCTCGTGCTGGCCTTCCTGCCGGCGATCCGGACCGTCTATGCGCGGCTGATCGCGGCCGAGATCCAGAAGGGCGGGACCCTGGTCGAGACCGTGCACGGGATGCGGACGGTCAAGTCGCTGGCGATCGAGGACGTGCGGAAGCGCGAATGGGACGAACGCGTCGCCGAATCGGGCAAGGCGCGGCTGGCGGCCGGCCGTATCGTCAACTGGGCGCAGACGCTCTCGCTGCCGCTCGAGCGCTTCATCGACCGGGGCATCCTCCTCTGCGGCGCGTACATCGTGGTCCTGGCCCCGGCGGGAACGACCGGCATCACCGCGGGCAGCCTGATCGCCTTCATGATGCTCGGCGGCCGCGTCGCGAGCCCGCTGATCAGCTTCGCCAAGCTGCTTCAGGACATCGAAGAGATCCGCATGTCGATCAGCCAGGTCGCGGAGGTGCTCAACCATCCGACCGAGACCGAGGCGGCACGGAGCGGCCTGCGCCCCCAATTCGCGGGACAGATAAGCTTCGAGGAGGTCGGCTTCCGGTACCCGGGCGCGCAGTCGGCGGCCTTGCGCGAGGTTTCCTTCAGCATCCCCGCGGGAACGATGCTGGGGCTGGTCGGCCGCAGCGGGTCCGGCAAGTCGACCATCGCGCGCCTGCTGCAGGGGATCAATCGCGACTACACGGGCCGGTTGAAGATCGACGGCTCGGACCTGCGCGAGATCAACCTCACGCACCTGCGTCGGAGCTTCGGCGTGGTCATGCAGGACAACTTCCTGTTCCGGGGGACGGTGCGCGAGAACATCATCGCCGGCCGGCCGGGCTTGACCTTCGAGGACGTGATCCGCGCCGCGCGGCTTGCTGGCGCGGAAGAGTTCGTCGAACGGCTGCCCCGCGGCTACGAGACCTGGATCGAAGAGGGCTCCGCGAACCTGTCGGGCGGCCAGAGGCAGCGGCTCGCGATCGCCCGCGCCCTGATCACGGATCCGAGATTGCTCATCCTGGACGAGGCGACCAGCGCGCTGGATCCCGAAAGCGAGGCCCTGGTGAACGCGAACCTCCAGCGGATCGCGAGCGGCCGGACCATGATCATCGTGTCCCACCGGCTCTCGTCCCTGATCCGTTGCGACCAGATCCTGGTGCTCGACAAGGGCAGTGCGATCGCCATCGGTCCCCATGACCATCTGGTCGAGCATTGCACGATCTACAAGCAGTTGTGGCAACAGCAGAATCGGCATCTGGAGGAGGCGCGTCCGTCCCCCATCTACCTGAGCGCCACGTGAGCGGAGACCGCAGGCTGCGCCGTTCGCTTCGGACGAACGCGGCGCCGGGTGGAGCAAGCCCTCAGGTTGTTCTGAGCCACGGCCATACGGAAACAAAGGCTCGCCGATGAGTAACTCTCTCGCAAGCTGGTTCAATTTCCGGATCAGGCGCCTCTCGCCCGCGGAGGCGGATGTCGGTCCGGTCCTCCTGGAGTTCCAGTCTCCGACGGCGGCGCTCCTCGCGATGCCGGTTCAACCTGCGGCGCGCAGCATGCTCGGCGTAGTCCTCACGCTCGTGATCGCCTCGGGCCTCATCCTGGCCACGTGTCCCGTCGACGTCGTGGTCACGGGCGGGGGGCGGATGGTGTCGACGAGCCCGACGATCGTCCTTCAGCCCTTGGAAACGTCGATCGTGCGGTCGATCAAGGTTCGCGAAGGCCAAGTCGTCCGCGCCGGCGAACTCCTTGCCGAACTCGATCCGACCTTCACCGGCGCCGACGCACGGGCCCTGGAGAACCAAGTTCTCAGCCTTCAGGCGGAGGTGGATCGGCTGACGGCGGAGAGCACGGGATCGCCGTTCCATCCGTCCTCGGCCGACGCCGCGACCGTGATTCAAGTCGCTCTCTACGGGCAGCGACAAGCCCAGTACCGGCACCAGATCGAGAGCTACGATCAGAAGATCAGAGGTTTGGAGACGCAGCTCGCGCGCGCGGACCTCGATGCCAAGGCGTTCGGCGAGCGCGCGGAGATCGCCGGGATCCTCGAATCGAAACGCCTGCAGCTGGAGCGCCTCCAAGTCGGCAGCCAGATGAATCGCCTGGTCGCTCAGGACCAGCGCATCGAGATGCAGAGGAACCTGAAGGATGCGACCGCGTCCGCGGGCCGGGCCCGGAACGACCTCAATCAGATGATCGCCGAGCGGGATGCCTTCTCGCAGCACTGGAAATCGCAGATCAGCCAGGAGATCACCCTGCGGCGCCGCAGCCTCAACGAAGCCCAGGAAGGCCTGCGGAAGGCGACCCTCCGTCGACAGCTGGTCAATCTGGTGGCCGAACAGGACGCGATCGTCCTGAATGTCGCCAAGGTGTCGGTCGGTTCGATCCTGCAATCCGGCGAGCAGCTCATCACCCTGGTGCCGCGGGACACGCCCCTGGAAGTCGAGACGCGCATCGCGGCCGACGAGGCGGGTTACGTCCATCCCGGACAGAAAGTCAGCGTGAAGTTCGATACGTTCCCCTTCGTGCAGTACGGCATGGCGGACGGCGTCGTGAAGAGCGTGAGCGCCGACAGCTTCACCGGGCAGCAGGAGACGCAGCGAAGCAGTGTCGGCGGGCAGGCGGCCAACGGCGTCTGGTTCCGCGCGCGCGTGGAACTGACCGCGATCAAGCTTCACGGACTGCCCGATAACTTCCACATGACCGCCGGTATGCCCGTGACGACCGATGTGATGGTCGGGGATCGAACGATGCTCAAGTATCTGTTCGCCCGCCTGCTGCCCGTCGGACTTGAAGGGATGCGGGAGCCGTGAATAATCGCCACTCTTCGGAGGCGTGCGGCGGATGAAGATCGTCGACAGGTTCCTGGCTCCGGCTTCTCCGACCGCGCGGCTCAGGCTCGGCCTCAGCCTGCTGGAGAGCGGCCGGTTCAAGGACGGCGTCGCTCAGATCAGCCGGGCGGCCCAGGGCGGCTTGCCGGACGCGCAGTTCCACCTCGGGCAATGCTACCTGGACGGGACGGGCGTCCCCGAGAGCATCACCGAAGCCGTCCGCTGGATGACCGCCGCGGCAGAAGGCGAGCATGCGGAGGCACAGTTCAAGCTCGCGTTGCTGTGCATGCGCGGCGATACCGGGATGGCGGAGCAGAGGTCTTCGCTCACGGACGAGTTGGCCTTCGACCGCGCAGACGAGCGAAAGCAATCCGATCCCGTCTCCGCCATCCTCTGGGCGCGACGGGCCTCCGCCAACGATTCGCGCGAAGGGCAGGCCCTGCTCGGCTACATTCTGACGGCGGGCCCGAACGCCCTGCGCGACGAAGCCGAGGGGGAACGCTGGTACATGGCGTCGGCCAGGGCCGGCTGTCCGCAGGGGCATCTCGGCCTGGGACTGCTGCGTTTGCGGAAGCAGACGCCCGAGGACACTGCGCTGGCGGTCGCCGAGATCGAGAAGGCGGCGGCGGCCGGCTTGGGGGATGCGTTGTTCCTCCTCGGTGCGCTCACGCATGCGGGCATCGGCGTGCCGAGAAGTGCGGAGCGCGCCGTCGAGCTCTACGCGCGGGCGGCCGAGGGCGGCATCGTCGCCGCCCAAACGAGCTTGGGTCTCGCACTGCTCAATGGCGACGGCGTCGAGCGGAATCCGATCCTGGGGGAGACGTGGCTCAGACGCGCGGGTCTGGCCGGAGACGCACACGCCGCCGCGCTGGTCGGGCACCTGCACGCCAGAGGTGGCGATCTGGCGCCCAATTTCGCCGAAGCGGCGCTCTGGCTCGAGCGCGCGGCAAAGGCCGGCTATGCCGGCGCGGCGCGAACGCTGAGCCAGCTCTACCAAGTCGGCCTAGGCGGCGCTCAGGACCCGGACAGGGCCGCGCACTGGCTGCGGGAGGCGGCCAACCTCGGCAGTGAAGTCTCCCAGGTCGATCTCGGAAATCTGATCCTCGCCGGTGAGGGCGCGCCCGGCGACGATGTGCGGACCCGCCACTGGTTTGAGCGCGGCGCCAGGCAGGGCAATCTGGCGGCGGCCTTCAACTTCGGCATCTGTCTGTCGCACGGCATCGGCGGTGGATACGACGAGGCGCAGGCGGCCCTGTGGCTGCGCAAGGCGGCCGAGGAGATGCCGATCGCCCAGTTCTGGTACGGTCGGATGATCGCCGAGGGCCGAGGGGTCGTCGGCGATGCCGTGGAGGGCCGGGCCTGGATCGCGCGCGCCGCCGAAGGCGGCGTCGCGGAGGCGCAGGCGATGCTGGGCGAGATGATGGTCAACGGCCGAGGGGGCCCCGTCGACCGCGTCCAGGCCTTCCATCTGTTCGAGCGCGCGGCCGAGAGCGGGCATGTCGGGGCAATCTATGCTCTGGCCGCCATGCTCGACGGCGGGTACGGTCTGAAACCGGACTTCCCCCGTGCGTTGAGCCTGTTCAGAGCAGCGGCGGAGGCAGGACATGCGGATGCGCAACTGGCTGCAGGTCGCTACCTGGCCCGCGGGCTCACGGGCTCGAAGGACGAGGCCGAGGCACGGCGCTGGTTCGAAGCGGCACGCGGGCAGGGTGTCCGTGAGGCTGCCGCGGAACTCGAACAGCTCGATCAAATCATCTTTCCGAAACGCGACGACAGTGGAGCCGCTTTTTTCGCGGCTTAATTATACTTTGACATCGCGGCCTTATCGGCCTAATAAGGCCACGTATCTCACATGTTCCTTAGTTCTGCTCGGCGCGATCCTGATGCGACCTGCCGAGGCGGACATGTTGCGGAGACAAGCGATGAGTGGCTGGGTCGTAAAAATTACGAAGGCCGGGAATTTCACTGCGCCGAAGCTTTACGCGGTCGCGGAGGCGGATCCGCGCCGGGCGCTGTACCTCGTCAACAAAGCCGCCGACGGCGCCCCGCCAGCCGATCGCGTCGAGACGGTCGGCGAGCTCTCGCCGGATGCGGTTCACAATCTCGGGCTTGGGCCCGAAGAGATCCGTGACGTGACGGCCAATCCGCCCGCTCACTGACCGGCCCACGGCCGCACCATGGCTTGCAGGCCACGCATCGGCCGGTGAACCTGATCGAAGCACCGTTCACGGGATCCGGAGCAGCCGGATCCCGTGCGCGCGCGTCGGCGGCAGGGCGATGACCCGGACGCTCATGCGCCGCGATGCCGGAGATGATCCGGCTGATCGTTCGCTGCGGCGCACGGGCGGTGTCCGGTTGCAACGCGCACGGTCCACAACGGTGAAGCTGTGACGGGCGCGGCGTGCCCCCTCTCCCGTCCAGGGGAGGGGACCCGCGTCTCATCCGGACGACACGGCAGCCTCGTGAAATGTGCCGTGCGCACCGCGATCGGGTAGGATCCGCACGCCTGCCGCGGCCTCGAACGTCATGTGCGAGGGCAGGGGCGCCCAAGCATCCCCGCGCCCACCGGATATCGACCGGGGCGATGCCATCGTGCGTGAGGGGGCAAGGCTCAAGTGTCGGACCGGTCCTCGCGCCGCCCCGTGCCGGCCGACGCATCTCCCACCCGGAACGGACCAGAGCGTCCAGTCCTCAAGGCCGAAGTCCCCCTCCGCGCGACTGACGACGGGCATCGGCGCCGCGTGTGACGGCCGGTTCGGTCCGCGCTCAAACGCAAACGATCGTCAGGACCTCGGGACAAAGGACTGGAAATTCAGATTTTACAGACAATCGCGATATACAGATTCATATCGCGACTTGAATACAATCTTCTGTCGATGAAAATAGTTGACCCACCGGGAAGCCGCTCCATTCTCATGGCCGCGAACCGCAGACGGCGACCGAGACTGTAACCTGCTTCCGATCCACGAGGCACGCCCTCATGCGTCAGATGAAGCACATCATCGATGGGCTCACCCGACCCGCCGGCGGCAACTGGATTTTTGCAGCCGCCTTCGGCGCCGTTCCGATCCTCTATCTGATCCCCGCAGCAAGCCGCTTTTATGTGAACGATCACGCCGTCTTCGCGATCATACCCTGGTGCGCGAACAGCCTCTTCCTGGCCATCCTGCTCCGTACGCGCCGGGAAGCATGGCCGCCGGCGATCGCGACCGCCGCGGCCGCCAATTTCGCCGCTCACCTGTTGATCGGCAAATCGATTCTGGCGACATCCGGCATCGTCATCGCGGACGTGTTCGAAATCTGCGCGACGGCGGCACTTTTCAGGCAGATAAACCGCGGAGCAAATTGGTACTTATCAGTCAAAACCATCCTCCTTCTTACGGTCTTCAGCTCGCTCGCCTGCCTGCTGAGCGCGGCGTTCGAATTCGCCTGGATCAGTCTCCTTGTTCCCGCAACGGAGCGGCCGATCATCCAGACCCGGTCCTTCACCGAAGCCCTCGACTTGCTCGTAGCGCTGCCTTTGGTGCTGAGCTGGACTGAACGGTCTCTTCTGGAAAGGCTCAACCCCCGGAAATTATCTCAGATCGCCGTTCTGACGATCGCGAGTGCGGCCGCCAGTTACGCTCTGCTGGTGTCTCACACGCCGTTTCTTTTTCTCGCGATACCGCTGTTGCTGTTGGCAACGCTCAGCGGCGGATTGTTGGGCAGCAGCGCGGCGGTCTTCGGTGTGTCGCTCGCCGTTCGATTGTTCACCTTCAATGGACCGGCGGCCCTGAGCGCGGCCAAGGGCGCTGCGAGTGCCGAATTGCTGATCATCTACATTTTGTTCGTCCTCACGGCTCTCTTATCGGCCATCCCGTTGGGCGTGCTTCTCGCCCGACTTGAAAACGCGGCGCACCGCTTGCGTGAGGCGGGCGCGGCGGCCGACCGCGCGCGTGAGGAAGCCGAAGCCGCGCGTGACAAGGCCGAGACCGCGGGCCGGGCGAAGAGCGATTTCCTGTCCGCCATGAGCCACGAGCTTCGAACACCCATGACCGGCGTGCTCGGCTTGGTGGACCTGCTCGCGAAGGAATCCCTGACGGACAATCAGAAAATAAATCTCGATCTCGTCAGGCAATCCGGCCATCATCTTCTGAGTGTGATCAATAACATTTTGGATTTCTCAAAGATCGAGTCCGGAAAATTCGAAATCGAGTCCACGATCTTCTCGGTAAAATCCCTCTTCGATGAAGTATGCGCGACGACGCAGCCGCTCTGCCACGCAAAAGATATCGTGTTCAAGGAAGACTATTCCGAACGTATCCCAGCTTGCGTGATCGGTGATCCGACCAAGATCCGGCAAGTCTTGCTGAATTTCGTCGGAAACGCGATAAAATTCACACATCATGGAACGATCAGGATTATCGCAACCCATCGCTCGATCGATGAAAACAAGCTCTTGCTCCGGATCGAGGTGCAAGACAGCGGCATCGGCATCGCTGAAGAGAATCAAGCGGAGGTTTTTACGGCCTTCACACAGGAAGATAAATCGACAGCGCGACGCTATGGAGGGAGCGGTTTGGGACTGGCGATCTCCAGACGTCTCGTCACCGCGATGGGCGGAACGATCGGTTTTACCAGCTCGCCCGGTTCCGGCAGCCGCTTCTGGTTTGAGATCCCCCTTCTTGAGCATGACGGATCTGACGTCGTGGCCCCCATCCCATGCAGGCCATCGGATCTGCAGCCGCGTCGCATCCTCGTGGCCGAGGATATTCCGCTGATCCGCAGTATCATCCGCTCAATGCTGGCATCGGATCGTCATACCGTGATCTTCGCCCAGGATGGCGCCGAGGTTGTCGAATTGGCCAAGCAGGGTTGCTTCGATCTGATCCTGATGGATGTCCAGATGCCGGTCATGGACGGTGTCGAGGCGACGCGGGCGATCCGGCGCCTTGAGGGCCCGGAAAGGAGCCTGCCGATCATAGCGCTCACGGCCAACGTCTACGAGAGCGAGCGCAGGCGGTACCTGGAAGCCGGAATGAACAGCTGCATCGCGAAGCCGATCGATTGGGGGTCGCTGAATGCAGCCATTGCTCGCTACACGGCGAGAAGGCGAAATCTCGTGAGCGGCAGCGCGGTCTCGCCGACGCCTCCACCTCAGCAGTCCGATCTGCTCGACGATCGTAAACTTCAGTCCTTGCAAAAGAGACTGGGTAGCGAGCTCGAATCCCTCCTGCTTCAGGCACTCCGAAATGCCCATGGCACCTGTGCCTATCTCGACCGCACCGATGCCAGCGGGAAGGCGAAAGCGAAGGAGGTCCATGCGCTCAAAGGCATGGCCGGCATGCTCGGGCTCTCAGGGATGCAGCGTCTTTGTCTCGGGTTGGAGATCGAGCTGGGATGCGATCAAAGCATCGGCACCAGTAACGCCGATCTGCGCGCGATGATCACATCGACCCGGGCAGCTCTCGTCCGAAAGAATTTCCTGACCGAACCGGAATTCGCCGCGCAAGCAGGATTGTGATACGGCGGTCGCGGACAGGATCCTTGCCAGTATCTCGCGCCGTTGCGGGTGGCGCAGCGCGCATCGCCGAAGCCCGCAGGAGGAAATCCGCGCACGCGGTCTGCGCGGCCCCCCCCGCTCGCGAAGCCGCTCATCTTCGGCGACCGGCGTTGTGCGGCTCGGGCGGGCAACATCCGGCTGCCGCGCAACCATCTGCAGAGCGGCACATCGCGCCGAAGGCACCGGCAAGGTCTCCGGGGTCGCACGCGGCGTGAACGAGAGCTCTGATGATATCCGGTTGTCGCGCGACGATCCGATCGCCGATCCGCCAGGTACGCGGGCACTGAACACGCATCGCGGATCATCAGGCCGTCAATATTGTAAATAATAAAACCGCATCCTGCGACCGGTCGAATCAGAAGCGCTGCTCCTGCAATCCGACAATCGAACGGACATTTGCGTAATTTGCCAGCTCGGTCCGATTAGAGAGAGACAACTTCTGAAATATATTATACAAATGGATCTTGACTGTACCCTGCGAGATATTGGCCTCTCGCGCGATCTGTTTGTTCGTCAGACCTCTTGCAACGAGCATCGCGATCTCGCGTTCGCGCGCCGTCAGGTTCCGCGTGCCACCGTCCCCATCCTCGCCATGGTGTCGATCATAGGATTGGCCTTGGCGTTGGATATGGCCGCCTTCAATCCAATCCAGAAGGTCGTCGCTGGCGGAGTCTTTGTGAAAGATCGCGATCGCACCGCATTCCGAGGCCGTGGCAAACTCTTCACGAGCGACTGAGCCGGTCAGGACAATGAACTGCGTCTCTGAACCGGCCTGCCGCGCAGCCTGAATGACCTCGACACCTGACAATTTCGGCATCTGCACATCGAGACACGCGAGATCGGGCTGCAGTTCGAGGATCACCTTCAATGCCGTTTCGCCCTCGCAGCAGGTGGCTACGACATCCAGATTGTTGACCTGCCGGAGCAGGGCGGCCAATCCAGCGAGGACCACCGGATGATCATCCGCGATTATGATACGACGACCGGGGGAACAAGCCATAACGCGTCTCTATACGCCTGCTGTTGCGATCCAGTTATTCTCCGATACGCGAGATCAATTTTTGCCGTATAAAATTCTTATTGAGCGGCACGACTTGCGGACTCGCCGTCTTTCAGCATCGTCCTTCAAATCGACACTCTCAAGCTCACAATCAATCATTCAAATCCGACCGCGAAGATATGATACGTAAAACAACTCCATCGACGGCTCAATTTATGACACATCGACATGCGATATGCATCTTCACGCCGCGAAGCCGGAAAGAGCAACATCGATAGACAATGTCTCTTTATAGATGCGACAATATTGAAAGCTCTGTCGGGATAATTGTATTTAATAGCGGAATTTCGAAGGATTCATCTGTACAGACGGGAAAAACAGGTGTCAAGATTGATTTCTGGCGATGCATATAGGTTAATATTTTGACGATCCGCCGCGGCGAACGGCTCTGCCGGCAGGCCGGTCTTCCGCGTCGCGACCGCGACTGTGATACCGTTCCGACGCGGCGGCGTGACGGACGCGAGCGCCGTTTCCGAACGCGTTGCGATGAATCGCGGCCCAGGCGCCGCGGGTCCGGACTTGCGCAACGGGCTCCTCTCCCGGGCGGGAGAGGGCCGGGGCGCGGGACGAGACGCTTCAGGACCGAGCGCCGTGGACGCGCGCCGGACTCGGTCGAGATAGTGCTCGTCGCCCCTGCCGCACGGAGCTATAGACCTTCCCGCACGGTGGCATGATGCCCCGGATCACGGCGGCTGCCGTCATCGCCTATGAAGAGGCGAGTGCGATCCCCGTTCAACGCTGAGCCCTAATGGAAGCGGCCGCTCGGATCGGACGCGGTCATGCTCCGCGCAAGCAGTACACCGGCCTGCATCAGGGCCTGCCGCAAAACCGGCAGCATCTCCTTGGCATGATCCTGCTCAATGAGCCCATGGGCTATCAGCAGGTGGTCGGCCACGAGTTCCAAGGCTGAGCCCGGTGGCGTCGTCGGGCTCACGGGCGGCGGCACGAAGCGCGCCAGCGTGCCGAAGGCACCCAACGGTTCCGAACCGCTCACGGCGATCTCCGTGACCGAGCCGAGATAGCCGAGGAAGGTGCGGCCGGGCGGCCCGAACGAGGGGACGGCCCCGATCATCGCCCAGGCGTAGCTTCCGTCCGCACGGCGCAAGCGTAGGCGCAGGCTGTACTCGCACTGCTGATCGCGAGCCTCGCGCAGGAACGTGACCGCAACCTCATGGTCGTCGGGAAGCACACAAGCGAACCAGCCATGCTCGACGGCCTCGGCCGCCGCCTGGCCGGTGAAGACCGTCCATTCGGGACTGACGTAGCTCACGCCCCCGTCCGCCTTCGTGACGAAGATCATCTAGAACGCTCCTCGGCTTCTGACTCGCATCGGCGCGGAAGCCCGAGCGCCAATCCCCAGACCCACCGAATTCAACTGGAGCGATACTTTTACTTTTCAACCGAGCTCGTTGATTTTAGTCAATTTGTGATCGCGGAACATACATCTTCGATCTAAGGTTTTGCTGATGACATGAGAAAATTTGACGAGCCCGATTGGGCGACGCTGCACCGGCTCGCGGATGCTCTCGGCGTCCCTGTCGAGCGATTCTTCGCCGAGAAGCCGCCTGCTGGCGAAGCCGCGAGCACGGACGAATGTCTGCGCCTGTGGTTCAAGATCGAGACGGAGGAGGGACGACAACAAGCGTTGGAAGCGCTGCGAGGCGTTGCGGAGAGAGAAGAGCCATAGCAACCGGTGGATCCCGACGGCGGAGATGGGCCGCCGAACACATCACCGAGCGCCTTCCGCCCAAAAAGCGTGCGCCGCCGCCGATCCTCCGGCTCGGCATGGATCATGTGGCCGCGCTGGCAGAAGGCCGCGAGGCTGGCTTCGGCGTTGTTCGAGGTGTCGTGATCGCGGTGTGCGACGGCCAAAACCGTCCGGGTCCAGCGGTCGAGGATGTCGGCTTCTGCTGCGACCCGGAAGCGGCGCCCCCGTCCATCGCGCCACCGGCCGGCTTCCGTGTCCCACCAGCGACCATCCAGCGACCATCGCCGAGGGGGTAGACCATTCCTGCCCGTATGGCCGCCCTTATGGCCGCCCCCAGCCCTTACGGCAGTCTTCTGCCTGCCCCAACCGGCTCACGTCCGAGAGCTGGGGCCAGCCGATGGGGTTGAAAAAGCGATGCTCAGGCCGGATCGGCACAGCGGGGCTGAAAATCCGGTGCGGGGCCTAAGCTGCGGCGAGCCGGCCCACCCATCCTGTAGCCATTTGGCCACAGCCGCCCGGCAACGTGCCGGCGGAATGCAACCAAAGCGCCAGCGAGATGTTGTGGCGCCCGGATGAGGATCGAGCGGCATATCTCCCAAATCTAACTCATTTTTACAGACAGTTTACTATGCCGCCCCGCCTCGTCGCCCAATGGTGTGCCCATAAAACTACAGCTATTTTCGGCACGAACCGGTAGCCATACATCCAGATCGAAATTTGGACCTTACCTCATGACCAAGCTCCTGGCCTCGCTGGCTGCCTTCACCGCCCTGACCGCTGCCGCCTCGGCTGCCGACCTGCCGCGCCGCGCCGCCCCGCCGCCGGTCTTCACCCCCGTCCCGGTCTTCACCTGGACCGGCGCCTACTTCGGTATCAACGCCGGCTACGCCTTCGACGCCAGCGACCGCAACACCGGCAACACCTTCGCCGTGCCGTTCCCCTACGCCGCCCCCGGCACCGTCGCCTCCTTCCGCAACCGCAGCCAGGAAGGCTTCTCCGGCGGTGGCCAGGTTGGCTACAACTTCCAGCTGACCCCCGGCTCCGGCATCGTCGTCGGTATCGAGGCGGACGCCCAGTACCTCGACTTCGGTCGCAACCGGAACAACGCCTTCGTCGTCGGCCCGCTGGCTCCCGGCTACTACGTCACCGACCCGCGCGGCCTCTCCAGCCTCGACTTCTTCGGCACCGTCCGCGGCCGCATCGGTTACGCCTTCGATCGCGTGCTGTTCTACGGCACCGGCGGCTTCGCCTACGGCTCGGGCAGCGCCGACCGCTCCTTCGGCGGCTTCGCCGGCAATGACAGCTTCCGCACCGGCTACGCCGTCGGCGGCGGCATCGAGTACGCGCTCCCCACCGACTCCTTCCTGAACTTCTTCCGCTCGTCGGCCGTGACGCTCAAGGTCGAAGGCCTGTACGTCAACCTCGACCGCAACACCCGCAACCAGGGCGCGTTCGTCATCAACGCCGCCAACAACTTCCCGGTGGCGTACAACACCATTGGCCGCCGCGATGACGAGTTCGCCGTCGTCCGCGCCGGCCTGAACTACAAGTTCGGCTCGTACTGAGATCCTCGCGCGATCGCGCCCCCCGCGCCGCGGGGGGCTGCGTCCCGGCCACCGGGACAGCGCGAGGCCCTCTGAGCAGGCCGTATCCTTTCTCGACCTGAGCATCCCCAGCCCGATCAAACTGGCCGCTTGAGCCGAGGAGCGTCCCGGGAGTCATTCCCGGGACGTCTTGCCCGGGACGTCTTGCCCGGGACGTCTTGCGTCCTGGCGATGGCCCTCCGCGTCACGCCTCAGGCGTGGACCGCGTGTTCCAGTTGCGCCTTCGACATCCGCGACCGGCCAGGCACGTTCTGAGCGCGGGCCTTGCGCATGAGCTCGGCCTTGGTCGGCTCCGACCGGCTGGAGCCCTTGCCGGACGTCTTGCCCTGTCCGGCAGACCTGCCGTCCTTCCTGCCGTCCTTGCGCGCTGCGGCGGCCTTTTCGGCGGCGGCCTCCGGCTGCTTCGAGAACTGCTTGCCCTTGCGGGTATCGGCCCGCTTCTTGGCCGTGCTGGCGGCATATTCCTTGTCCGTCAGACTCTCGCGGGCCTTCTTGGGCAGGTATCGTTCACCGGTCTTGCCGCTCTCTTCGCCCGATTTCGTGCCCCATTCCTCGTCGGTCCATTGCCGGAGATGGTTGTCGGCCGTCTTCTTGCCGGCATAGCCACCGCCTTCCTTCTTGTATTCGGCGGTCGCCATCTGCGCCTTGCGCGCCGACCACTGCCCAGGCTTGCCACCCTTGTCGAATTTCTGGACTGCGTCTTGACTTTCCCCACAGCTTGGGGTCGGTCTTCTTCGCTGTACCG
>NZ_BACT01000715.1:0-17281 GCF_000333255.1 Methylobacterium sp. B1
ACCTCCCGCCCTATTCCCCCGACTTCAACCCGATGAAACGCGCCTTCGCCAAGCTCAAGGCCATTCTTCGTGCCGAGGCTGCTCGCACGATCAGCGACCTCTGGGACACTATCCGACGAGCCTTCAGACGCTTCACGCCAGCCGAATGCCGCCGCTATCTCGCCGCCGCAGGCTACGACGCATATGATCCAACATGATCGGATGCCGCTCTAGACTCGATTCCGATCGGAGCGGGGCGCAGGAGGAAGCCGATGCGGGTTCAGGCGATGACGATCCCGGCCGCGGCCGGGCGCGCGACGCGCAGCGCCCCTCCGGCGCGCCTGATGCTGGCCGCGCTGACGGTCCTCGCACTTCCGCTGGCCTGGATCGCGGCCGGACGCTCCCCTGCGGCCGAAATCGACCCCGATCTCGTGCGGGTGATCCGCTTCATGGCGCTGATCAAGGGCGGGTTTGCCTTGGCGGCGCTGGCCGGCTGCCTCTGGCGCCTCGGACGCCCCGCGGCCGCGTGGCGGAGCCTCGTCTACGTGGCCGGGCCGCCGCTCATGGCGGTCGGTGCGGCCGGCCTGTGGTCCCTGCACGATGCCGGCTCGGCGGCGCTCGCCCTGCATCTCGGTCTGTTCGCGCTCCTCGCGGCGGCGCTGACCGACCCCGATGCCCTGCCCGACGGTTCCCTGCGGCACGCCGTCAGATCGTCTCGTAGGCGAACAGAACCGAGATCAGCGTCAGGCCGATCAGCCCGATGACGAAACAGATGTCGGCGCAGCGCTCCAGGCGGATCGCGAGGTCGCTGACATCCCCCAGACGGATCGACAGGTAGGACGCGATCGCGCTGACCAGGAACAGGACCGCCGTCAGGGCGGCGGCCTCGTCGACGTGGCTCGGCCCGATCCAGCCCTCGGCGATCTTCACGAGGCCGATCAGCGTGGTGCAGACACCGACCATCGTACCGGCATTGGGGAGGATGTGGCGCGACAGGCCGTCCTCGCCGGATCCGGTGGCCTTCCGCCTTTCGGCCATGCGCTCCTCGTACAGCTCCGCGCCGGCCGATCCCCCTTAGATATCGCGCCCGTGGAGGTTCGTCATGAAGCGACCGCTCACCACCAGCTTCTCCGCGCCGCCGCCGGCGCAGGCCGCCTCCCCCGAGCCGGCGACCTCGGCGGCGACCACAGCGGCGACCACAGCGGCGTCCTGGCGCGACGTCGCCCCGTTCGCGGCGGCCCTGATCGCCACCCTGGAGGGGATCGAAACGGGGCCGAAGGCGGGGCCGGCGATGCGGGCACACCGCTCCGCCATGCGCCGCCAGGGCGCGGCGGCCGCGGCGCTCGGCGGATCCGAGGCGCTGGAGGCGGTCCTCCACCAGGTCGCGGAGGCCGACGCGGCGCGGGCCGCTCAGCGCCTCGCGCTCATCCGCGAGGCCTGGACCGGGCTGCCGGGGGCGGGGGCGTGAGGCGTTCGGTCGGCCTTTCGGACCGGGCTGGCGGCAGGTCCCGGACGCAGGTCCCGGACGAAGCGCGCCGTCGGGCGGGGCGCCGCCGCTTCGCGCCCCGGATTCAGACCGTCGCGTAAAGATTTGATACAGGATCTGGGATAAATTCGGGCTCAGCCACGCCGCGTCACACCGAGATCGATCGTCAGGAATTTGTGATGAACGACCAAGACAAGCAATTCATCACCCAGCAGATTCTTGATGTGGGCCGCCAGCTCTACGCCGCCCTCGACAGCAAGATCATGGCGGCTCACGCGCAGCAGCTCGCACAGATGCAAGATGTCAGGCGCCTCGCCGTCGTTCAGTTGGCGCCGAAAAACAACTTCTGTCTCGTGACAGATCATCCGATCGCCTACGAGAGCAACGATCACACGGTTCCGCGCGGAACAAAGGATGACAATACACGCAATCAGCGGTTCTGTCATGCGATCGAAAGCCATTTCGGCCGAAAGGTCACCGCCCTGGACCTCGGCTGCGCAGGGGGCGGCCTCGTCTTCGATTTCCTCATCAGAGGCAACGCGGCATTCGGAATCGAGGGAAGCGATTACTCCCTTCGCGCGCAGCGCGCCGAATGGTCTATCATTCCAGATTATCTAAAGACATGCGATATTACCAAGCCATTTTCTCTGATAGATCAGAAGACGGGTACGAAAGCCAAATTTGACGTCATCACGATGTGGGAGGTCCTCGAGCACATCGAGGAATCGTTGCTTCCTCAGCTGTTTGCGAATGTGAAATCTCATCTGGCCGACGGCGGTCTTTTCGTGGGCTCCGCCGCGACATACGACGATGTCGCCAACGGCGTGAGCTACCATCCTACAGTCAAGCCGGAGACGTGGTGGCGCGAGCTTGTCCGGCAGCACGGGCTCGAATTCGTCCCGAAGAGCATGTTTCAGTTCAAGGATTTTTGCCGTGGTTCCGGCAATGAGAATGCATTCTACGATGCCGATTTCAGCAAGAACCCCGAACTCGGCTTCCACTTCGTGATGAAGCACGTCGCCGCTTAGGTGCGGGGCATCCGAACGCGGCCATGAGGGCGCCGCACGCTTGAGCGGACCGAGCGCGCGCCCCACATGGACGGGAGCGACAGCATGGGGGGCCGGCCGTGTACGACCTCATCCACACCCTCCGCCTCTGGCTCTGGCGCCGTCAGATGTGGGCCATGGCACGGGCGTGCCGGGTGCCCGCGACCGGCGACGGCGACTGGATCGCCGCCACCGTGGCGGCCTCCGCGACGAGCTCGGGCGCGCCGGTCTCGTACGTGAGCGGCGCCGGCCTGTAGCGGATCCCGCTTTACCGGGAGCGATCAGCCTTCCGGAGATGGCTCGGCGGCGGCGGCGCCCGGCTCGGGTGCCGGGCCGGTGTCGAGGGTGCCGCTGTGGACCAGGGCGCCGGCCCAGGCGCTCGCGATGATCCGGACCTGCTCGATGGCTTCGGCGCGGGTGAAGGCACTGTTGCCTCCTCCCGGCCTGCCCTCGTCCCAGTAGACGTAGCCGGTGCGCCGGCCGCCGGCATCCTCGACGCAGGCGGCGTTCTCGAGGACGCAGATCCGGAGCGGGAGCTTGAGGCCGAGTGTGGGCATGGGGCCCATATAGGGCGCCGATCCCGCAGGAAATCGGCGCGCCCGCCGCGTGACGGTGCGCCTCAGGCAGGCCTCAGGTGGGTTTGGCCGCGTTGAGCGCCCGCGTCAGGTGCGCCACGACCTCGTCGCCCTTGGGCGGAGGCTCGGCTTCCTCGACCCGCCGGGCGACTTCCATCACGAGGTATGTCACCGATGGCGGCCACGATACGCCGTTGTCCAGGAGCATCCGGGCGGCGCTCACGAGCATCCTGAACTGGTCCGGCGGGATCGTGAGACCGGCCTCGTGCTGCGCGAGGATGTGGTCGGCGATGGCGGCCGCCAGTCCAGCAACCTCGGCCATCTTGTCGGGCGGACCCTCAGCCGTCATCTCAGATCGCGCTTCGTCTTGGAACGCTTGGTGCGGAGCATCTGTCACCTCTCCCAGGCCCACACGGTTCCACAAGCAATCCTGGGCAGCAAGCCACGCGGGCGGTTCGCAACTCCGACGTGTTGGATCGTGAACCATCGACGTCATGGGGCGGATCGGGCGACCCATGCGTCTGCGCGGCTGGCCGTGCGCCCTGGCATCCCCTCATCGAGGCTCCCCGTTCGTGGCCGCTCTTCACCCGGCGGCCGGCCCCGTGCGGCCAGGGAAGCGGACCATTGCCGCCCACGAATGGGATCCGGGGCTCGCGTCCGTGCGGAGCCGCGCACCCGGCCCTCCGCCGTCCACCCGAATGCGGTGTGACGGGCGCTCCGACGCGGCTTGACCGGTGAGCCAGCTGCGCTGGTCTGGGAGGCAACCGCGTCCTGACCGAAGCCGCGGGCCTCGAAGATCCTGTGGACGACGCCTGTCCGCTTCGCCTCGTCCAGCCATGCCGTGACGCAGGCGAGGGCAGCGGGGCGGCCCTGCGGGACAGCGACCCGCATCTGCTGGTCGACCGGCCACAAACGGAACGGCGACGGGCCGCGCGTGCGTCAGCGTGCGGGCGGCGGCGCGGACGGTCGTCGTCCCATCGATGGCCACCGTCACGCCGTCGGGTTTCCCGTCATCCGAGCGACTGACAAAGATCAGCCCGGCGGTCGGCGCCCCTATCCGGCCGACCCGGAGCGGGCCGGTCGGGGCAATGTCGAAGTAAGAGCGGACGGTCCGTCTCCGATCCAATTCGGCCACTCGGCGGACTCGGACGACAGCCCGAAAACGGATGCGGCCGACGGCCCATCCTACCTGTGCGCCCGCCGGTAGTCACGCGGGCTCATGCCGTGGCGATCCTTGAAGCGGCGCGCGAAATGCGCCTGGCTGCTGAAGCCGCAGCCGTAAGCCAGCATGCCGATCGACAGGTGGGCGCAGGCCGGATCGGCTAGGCGCTTGGCTGCCGCCTCTAGCCGGCGTCCCCAGATGTAGTCGGAGATGTGCCGGTCGCGCTCGTGGAACAGCTCCTGCAACCGGCGCAGCGACACGCCGACCGCGGCGGCGAGCTTCGGCGGGTCAAGGGTCGTGTCACTCAAGTGCGCCTCGACGTAGGCCTTGGCGCGCTGGACGGTGGCGTTGCCGTGTATGGAGCGGGGTACCGCCTGCGCCAACCGTTCGGCGAGACTGGCCACGACGAGATCGATCCCGATCGACGCCATGCGCGCCGCACCGTCGGGGTTGAGCCGATCTCCCACCCGGATCAGTTCCTGGACGTAGGTGTTCGCGAGCATCGTAGAGGCGAGGTTGGCCTCGACCGCGAGGGCAGTGAACAGTTGAGACGGGCCCAGCACGCTCTCCAGGCGCTCCCGCGGCAGGTCGAGGATCAGGAAGGTGCCGGTCTCGATCTCGCTCACGCCCGGTCGATGATCGAGCACGACGAAATCGCCGGCCCGAGCCAGCGCCTCACGCTCGTTCTGCTGGACGGCATGGCGGCCGGATTGGCTGAAGACCGCGTAGAGGCGGTCACCCCGGCCGTTCCGCCGCACCGCCTCGGGTGTCACTTCGGTCCGGGTGGAACTCTGAACGCTTCGCGTGATCGGCAACGCTCCGATCGCGGTGACCTCGATCCGGCCGTGGAACGGCGCAGCGTCAAGATTCCGGATCTCGTTCGGAACCATCTGATCGCACATCATCTCCCGCCATCGACGGAAGGCGATCCTGGGGTGGAGGCCCTCAGTCGAAAAAAGCGGTCGCATCCGCGGTCTCGGTCCACAGGTCGCCATAGGAGGGCGGAGATTGGAGGGTCCGCCCGTCTATTGTATATAATCTAATGATTCAAGCATTGCGGGCCACCCGAAAACGGACCGGCGGAAACCCATCCCGAGCCGCGTTTCCGGACGCGACCCATACCGGTCTTAGGAGACGCTGAAGGCAGAACCCGAAAGCAGCCATCGGTTCGCAGTCGGGCAGCTTTGGTTCAAGGTGCAAAGTGGTCGATTCGCCGAGACGCCGCAGATCGTAGTGTGAAGTCCGAAGGATGCCGCCGAAGCAGGACTTGCCGATCACCGGTCAGGCGGAAAGGAGCTCTTCGGGCGCAATCAGTCGAGATGAGGCACGCGAAGTCTCTGTTTTGCCGGCGACGTTATCGATCGTGCGGACTTGATTGCGTCCCCTTCGCTTCGCTTCGTAGAGCGCGGCATCTGCGAGGCTCAGCCACTCCGTCTGGGCCATCATGGGCCGGCGGTCAGCATACAGCAGCCCCACGCTCACTGTGACTATGCCGAGAGGGCTCAGGGCATGGGGCAACGCCAGGGCTTCGATTGATTCTCGGCAAGCGTGCGCGACTTTCTGCGCGCAAGCCTCTTCGACCCCGGTCAAGACGACCGCAAATTCTTCCCCTCCGATCCGGAAGGCAATACCGCCGGCGCGCGCTGCACACTTCGCCAATTCTGCTCCAACGGCCTTCAACACCAGGTCACCGGCTGGATGTCCCGAATGGTCGTTGAAGGCCTTGAAGCGATCGACATCGATCAGCGCGAGCGCGCACGGCTCGTGCAACGAGACGCTCTCCAATTCTGCAAGTTTCCGGTCGAAGTGGCGGCGATTGGGAATGCCGGTCAACGCATCGGTCAACGCGAGGGCGGCGAGTTCTGCCTCCGCGGCAGCCCTGCGCCGCAACTCGCTTCGCAGTAGCTGTAGAAGGCAAAGGAGAGCGATGGCGAGCGTGCCAACAATCAAGACGAGTGCCATGGCGCGGCCCTGCCAAGCTGAATTGATCGTGCCGATCGGGACCGACACAACGACGTGCATCGGCAATGTCCCCACCCGGTGCGCAACATGCAGCGCTTCCGCTCCTGCAAGGGATGAGATGAGCGTGATATGTTCGGCCTTCGCAATCGCCGAGAGCGTCTGCGCATCGAGAGGGTCAGCAGCTGGATATTGCGCAGGCACCTGCCCGCTTGTGATAGCGCTGCCGCCATGGAACAGCACGGTGATCTTAAGGTTGAGATTTCGATTGAGCCGAGCAAATACTGCCTCGAAGTAGGCAAGCTCGATCGCGCCGACGACGACGCCGGCGAACGTTCCGTCAGCATAGGAGAAGCGACGGCTCATCGGGATCATTTCTCGACCGCTGATCCGCGTGCGCCATGGTCGTCCTACAAACAGGCCGACATCACTGTCGCGATGCACCTGAAAGTAGGCCCGATCGGCGCCGTTCACCCGACGCGACACCAAAGAGCCGGAGTCGAGGAATGCATCACCCTGCGCGTCGAGGACGAAAATGGCTCCATAGCCTGAGGCCGTTGCCGCCCGATCAAACAGGGCAAGATGCCGGACCTGAGGTGAAACGTCCTCGAGAATCGGGTCGCTCAGGCGATCGGCCACAGCCTGCAACGACAATCCATAGAGTTCAAAGTCGCGCGCGAGCGTCCGTGTCAGGCTGTCCAGCAGGGTCTCGGCACCGATCTTTGCCTGCTGCCAAGCTGCGTCGCGCAGGCCCACGACGGCCAAGCCCGCGCATCCGCACAGCACGATGGTCACAGCCAGGCCGGCGGCAATCAGAAGGCGCGGAGAGCGAATGCGATCGCGGTTTTGGTGTACTCCAGGCATTGCACGTCGTTATGAGTGATCCCACGCGATAACATATGTTGTGGGGTATTAAGCCGCCCCTACCAGACTGGCAGCGTCGAACCCTTACATTTCAAGTTGTATTGAGCGCGCGGGACTTGGCAACTAGAAGCTGTTTTCGCCTGGCAGCTGACAAGCCTGACAATCAGCTCCTCTGGTGATTTTGCTCCCCAAAGCAGTCTGTCGCGATTCTACCCTGCGCCGCCGGTCCGCACCCAACCCCTGCCAGCCGTGCCGCCAGCTTTCGCCGACACCCGGACGCAGCCATTCACCGCCCCTCCGACACCTTCGACTTAAGGTGGACAGCGGACCGTAGATCGTCGTCCAGAAGCCGACGTTCAGCCTCCGACCGACCATCGTCGCACACGTTGCGGCCCGACTCACGCCAGATCTGACAGAGATTCCGATCCAGATCTCAAACAGGAACTGCGATCTATCCACCACGTCTCGATCGCGAAGGTTCGGACTGCATCATGGATCGGGGTCAATCAGCGGCCGAGCGCTCCCTGACTTGCTGTTGAAGCCAGTACGCCTCCGCCATCAGGGCGCGCACCCACGCGGGCGGATGCCGTCCGCCGCTCCCGCTTCCACGATGGTGACAGAAATTGTCACCACGGCGTCGTAGGACGCCGCCTCGGGTGAAAGGCGAGTCCATGAAACGCATTCAATATCACTCCTACGGCGGTCCCGAAGTCATGCGGCTCGAAGAGTTTGCGCTGGGAACGCCAGGGAAGGACGAAGTGGCGGTCGCCGTCCGTCGCGCCGCGCTCAACCCGATCGACTGGAAGGTCCGCAACGGGGCGATGAAGATCGTGACCGGGCGATCGTTCCCGCGTGGAATGGGTCTGGACTTGGCCGGCACCGTCACCGCGGTCGGGGCCGACGTGACCCGATTCAAGATCGGCGACGCGGTCTTCGGCATGGCGCGCTTCAAGGAGGCCGGTTCACTGGCCGAAGCCGTCATTGCCAAGGAAGCCGCGCTCGCGAAAAAGCCGGCGACCGTCTCCTTCGAGCAGGCCGCATGCCTCGGGACGGCGGGCGTCACGGCTTGGAATGGCCTCATCGACAAGGCGCGACTGAGGCCCGGTCAGAGCGTGTTCATCAATGGATGCTCGGGTGCGGTCGGAGAGGCCGGCGTGCAGATCGCACGCATGTTCGGCGCCGAGGTGTCGGGCAGCTGTGGCGCCGAAGGGATCGAGCGTGCCCGCTCGCTCGGGCTCCAAACAGTCTATGATTATCGGGTCACCGCCGCATCGACGATTTCCGAGGTATTCGACGTGGTGTTCGATGCTGCAGGAACGCTCTCGACGTCAACCGGTATCGGCCTGCTGCGCAAGGGCGGCACCTTCACCACGGTCGAGCCTACGCCCGTACGGTTCTTGCGTGCCGTGTTCGACCGGCGGATGAAACCGATCGTCGGAAAGCCACGTGCGGACCTGCTCGACCGCCTGGCAAAGGCAGCCCATGACAGGACGCTGGTTCTGCCGATTGCCGAAACCGTGCCGCTCGCGCAAGCTATTCCGCTGATCTCGGCAATCGAGGCGGGCCGCAAGCTGCGCGGCAAAGTGGTCGTCACGATCGGGTAGCCGTGTCGCGCAGTCACCGTCTCTTCGATCTCCTCCAGCGTCTCCGCCGTCACCGAGGGGTGGTGGCGGGCGCGGTGCTCGCTCGCGAGGCCGGCGTCTCCTTGCGCACCATCCGCAGGGATATCGCGACTCTGCAAGCCATGGGGGCCGACATCGATGCGGAGGCCGGCGTCGGCTATGCTCTCCGCCCTGGTTTCTTGCTCCCGCCGCTCTCATTCACCGAAGAGGAACTGCACGCACTGGTCATCGGTGCGGAATGGGTGAGCCGTCAGACCGACGCCGCCCTGGCTGAGGCCGTTCGCAATGCTCTCGCCAAGATCGATAGCGTGCTGACACCGACCCTGCGGCCGGCTCTCGACGACAGCAGTTTCTACGTCGCCTCCGGCCCTCCCTCGGTCGCCACGCGCTTCGATCTGGCGCAGTGCCGCCGCGCGATGCGCGAGCAGCGTAAGATGCGGGTTGTCTACCGTGAAGAAAGTGGCGGCACGTCGGAGAGGATCGTCTGGCCGATCATGCTTGGTTTCGACGGATCCGGGCGAAGCTTTGCAGCTTGGTGTGAGAGAGAGGCCGGTTATTGCATTTTCGACGCCGAACGCGTTGTCGATATGACTCTTCTCGTGGAGCATTACCCGGGAAGCCGTCGACAGCTGGTCAAAGCGTGGCGCGCCGTGGCAGAACGACTGTGCGCGCAAAGGGTCCAATAAGGCCGTGGTCGTCCGCAGGGCTGCCGAGGAAGCGGCCGCACCAGCCGTGCAGTCGGCGATCGGCCCGCCGATCAGCAGGAAAGCGAGCGGGCGGCAGGCGCGGTCGGGGGGGCGCGTGGATCCCGGCCGTGCGTCCACCGCGCGAGCGCCCGCTTGCCCGCATCGGTTCTCCCCTTCGCCTCCCGTGGAACAGCGATGGGCCTCCACCCCGGATGGGTCGATCAGACCCTGGGCCGGCGGTCCGCCAGCCTGAGCCAGAGCTTCGAACAGACCGCCCGTCCTTGCCTGCCCAGCGCATGAAACGGTCGACGATCTTCTTCGGGCCGTAGATCTCGCGCGGTGCGTCCGCCCGACGTCCGCCGGATTTCAGCCCGTGACCGATGCCGCCGATCACGCGCGGGTCATCGACGCGCTCCTTGCCTCGCGTATCGGTGGGCAGGTGCGGAGCGATCTTCGCAGACTGCTCGTCCGTCAGCCAGAAATGATCCATCGGCGCCTCCGGCAGGAGCCGTGAACACATCCTGCCGGGCCGCGCTATCGTTATGGGGACGACACTAAGACGGCAGGCTGCCGGCTCACTTTTATTGAATGAATACGATCCATTTTCGATTAAAAGCAGAAGCTATTCCTTACTTTGCACCCTGAATGGTCGACGACTCGTGGCGATTTTCCGATATGGCCAGTGGTGGGATGCAAACGAATGCCTTGAGACTCGGATAAGCCGCGTTCATTGCCGCATCGATCGTGTTGTTTTCGATCACGACCCCATAGCCCGGAAATTCGATCAGCTGATTGGAAAGCGGAAGACAGATCTTCATGAGGTTTCTCGCGCCGAGGGGTGAAACCGTGTACGCCATTACCCCGAAGCTATGACGCAAACGGAGCGGCACGTTCAGCCCGGCACGATCACGGAACTCTGCAACCCGAGCGCGAAGATCATCCTGTTCGAACTGCAGCTTGCAGCGAACCCCTTCGACAACCTCAAGCCAGAGAAAGGCGTCGAAGTTCACCCCCCAAAGAACGACATCCCAATCGGAGGGAAGCGCGTCCAGAATTGTGCGTGCCCCGGCATGAAAATCTCTCGAAAAAATCGCGTCGTCTTCCGCAATCGTTACACAGACATCCTCGTCCGCTGCCTTGGTCCAGAGACCGATATGGGAGTGTGCATTGCCCAAGGCTGGATTTGTATAGCGCAAATCTCGATGGATCATCCCGGTCCTGACAAGTTCGTCGCGATCCAGGTTTCGGCCTTCGACAGCGTCCGGCCGGACAACCTGGAGGAAATCGTTGCGATGCATGAATGTTTTCAATCGCTCAGCGTCGCGATCCAGGTTGATGATGTGAACGGGGACATTCCGGTCGGCATCGATCATCGTCTTGTGCCTCGGCCACACGGGACATCGAAAAATCTTGATTCGAAAGAGCAGGCAACAACACAGAGCGATATTTTTGATAACTTGGCTTGTCGAGCCAGATCTTGCGTGATCGCGCGTAATACGAAAAATCTTTTGCTTGTATCAAGAAATTGAAATTTTAGATTTTCCCCTCAAGACATTGACTTTCCGTCCGAATATCAAACAAACCGCAGTACGGTGATCGTATTGGCCTGGTTCCGGACTCCCTGCTTTCCGCTCCCGATCCGCAAAGCCAATTCGAGTTATCCAAGTGGAGAGCTCATGATAACGCGTGATGTGCGGCTGCGACAGGAGCAATCTGGCGGACAGAGGCGCATTTACATCTGCCTGAAAGTCATCCACACGATGTGCGACAATCGAACCTGCGCCAGATGCCTTCCATCCGTCACGATGAATTGCAAATAAAGTAGTTTGTTATAAATTTGTAAGCGCCCTCATAAGCCACATTGTGCCCACCGGTCGACAACGCATCTCGATCGGCGTGCGCCATCCAGCCTTCGACCATATACGGAACATCGTCAGAAGGGACGTTGTGCAAGAATATTGGCACCTGATGATGATTGAAATACATGGCTAAAACGATGTCGTCATTTGCGCGACAAAATTTATCGCTTGATGTGTCGACTAAATATCGATCAAAATCGTCCTTGATACAATTCGGAGGATACAGGACCCCACCAAACCCTTCGAGCATCGTGCATGCGCCGTGCCCGTACCAGGGTTCGAAGAGACCTCCTTCTTTCAGGTTGCCTCCATAACGGGTGAGTATCCGATTTTCGTTCGGACCACAGATAGATGTCAGCAATCTCAATTGATTTCGCGGATATCGGCAATCGTCGTCAACCGACCATATGTACGCATCGTCATGTCGATGCCGGAGCAGGGTGGGGGCGATCTTCGTGATCGGCCCATAATCATCGGTTCGAAAAACCGCGATCTGACCTTCCGAAACGAGCCAATCCGGAAGAATGTATTCTTCTCCATTGCGCTTGCAATGGAACGGAATATTGATCTCCAGACGATCGACAGCCACGTCCTGATGGAGAACAGACTCGATGACGGGCTCGATCTCCGCGATACGGGACGGTATCGTCGTCATAGAGGCAATGATGCGCATCTCGATCCCGCCTCGCTGATGCAAGGAAGACTATTATTGACGCAACTGGACAACATTCGCAAGAACCTTGCTCCTGCATCAGTTGCCCATTCAGGAATCGGAAGCGGTCGTCGCCAGTTCTGCCAAGAAACTCCGCGTCTGCCGCCGGTCGCGGGACGAGCGGCAAACGGGGCGGCGACCCTCGCGCCGATCGGGTCCACCGAAGCGCCTGCGTCGGCATCGCCACCCCCCTCGCGGTCGCGACTCCCGACAAGGGCCAGGAGCGTTTCGCCGTTCGGACGTGCCGCCGTCGCCTTGAGCGGATTGTCGACCGGCTCGCCCCGTGTCGAAGACTTGCGCCGCTCCCACGATGCGGCCCCCTGATTGCCGCCTCACGGCTGGCAAGACCTCCAGAGACGAGGCGCCGCTGCCGAGGACTGTGCAAACCCGGATGAGCAGAGATCGATCCCGATCAGCGCGAGCAGATCGTCGTCTTGATCAAATTGGGTAATAAACCGGCCGATCCCAGGCTCTTGCAACTCGCACGCCACCGACTGAGATACGCACCCAGAGGCAATGCCGCCCGTTCCGGCCAGCGATTGAGCGCACCGATGTCTTCCAACAGTGCGGGACGCGCCATCAGGGCGGGTAGAAGTATGGAAACCGCCGCCTTCGCATGGTCGGACAGTCCGACGAAACCCTCCAAGGCCGATCTATTGCGGTCGAACCAAGAGCTGGACGTTCCGAGGCCTTGAGATGACGCAATCTGATTGTACTGGGTCAGAATGTTATCTCGATAATGGCTTATCTCCTTCCCATAGCCCGCATCTCCCGGAAACGGCGGGGTCCTCTCCCAATCCGCCGCCAGGTTGGCGAGACCGCGGAGCGAGAAGCTTTCAGCGATCATTTCTTCAACCCACTGGCATGGCGCGCTGGGTTTCGCTTCGCTGTCCCAAGAATTACTCACGACATGACCCAGTTCGTGGCCGAACTGATAGGCCAACTGGGTCCAAGCACGCTCGCCCACGTCGACATGGATGATGGCAGTATCGCTCGCATCCCGATGCAGCCAGACCGCGGGTGGACCGGCAGGGCAATTCTCGATCCGTATTATCTGCGGCTGCCGATCGGACACCATACGGATGCCGGAGCAGCAGGCCTCCCGCATGCGGCCGATCACGAGCGCGGCCGACCGTGGCGGCGCGAGCCATTCGCCCCGGACTTCGACAGGATTCGCCAGGATCGGAGCGCTGCCTGCTCTGGTACGGCCGAGGCTTATCATGTATAAACCTCCAGCAAAAGCGACGCTCCGACGTGAGATCAGCCTATCCCGCATGTGTCGGGCTGCGGCTTAGCAGGATGCGCGCCTGTTCGGTATCGCTTCGTATGTCATCGCGCGCCATGTAGCCGTAGATCTGACGATTATCGATGTACTGTACGACATTGCTCTTCCGAGCGCTGTCGGAAAAAATCACATACTCGTGCCTGTCTGTTCCGTCCTGATAGTTGAGCAGCGGGATGACGTCGGTCCGGACGAGGTAGGTGCAATGGACCACCGGCATTTCGACGACACCTGTGATCCAGCGGTTCAACACCCAATCGTACTGGTCGCAATGACTGTAGTATCCCTGATCGTCGACCGCCGCATGGTAATTCGAGTAATAGCTTCCTCTCTCCACCGATCGTAGAAAGGGGGCCACGATGGGCAGCTGCAGCGCCACCAGTTCGCGAAGCGTGTTTGGCCGAATGAAATTGTCGACATCGGCCGTGAAGTAGAAATCGCATCCATGATGGATCGTCCGTTGAAGGCTTTCCTGACGGATGCGCCCCAGGACCCGGAACCGCGTCGCGTTCCACTCGTGCAATTCGTAGGTTTGGACGGGATCTTCGACGTCGCTGGCATCGAACTCGACGGCCGCATACTGAGCGCCGAATGTCTCGATCCACTGCGCCAGGATGTTCTCCGTCTCATCCGTATTGTTGTTGGTTCTTATATAAAGTACGATCTTGGATTTCGGATAATCCATATTTCTCAAGCAGTCGAGATAGAGTGGGAGCGCTGCGGCCATCTGCTTCGCCAATATCGCGACCAGCACGCGGGCATCTGCGGCGGCGGGTTTCAGCTCCCGCGCGGGGCCGATCTCGTACTGCTCAAGGAAATTCGGCGTCGCGCGCGAGCCCAGACGGACGGCGGTCTTCTCGTCCTGGATCTTCGTCAACGACGCACGGGCATTGGCCTCGACCCGAGCGCGTTCCGACAGCGGGAGCCTGTTGTCCGCCAGAAGCTTCAGACAGGCCTCTAAGCATTCGCTATAATGTCCCGCCCAGTAAGCGTTGATGGCGAGCTTGTCCAATAAGCCGTAATCGTAGACCCATTTGGAAAGAAAGAGTCCGCCTGCGGGTTCGACGAGATGAGAACCCGCTTTGGCCGCAGCGAAGCCCTCCTCGTTGCGGCCGTGTCGAAAATAGAGGTCGCTGATGTGGTAAAAGGCTTCCGCGCGAGTCCCGCAAACCGCTATGGCGCGTCGGTAGACGTCAGCGATCTCGTCGACGGGCCGGCCGAGACGATCCATGAGGTGGCCGGCTTCCAATAAACTGATGTACACCTCTTCGGTCCAATAACCCATCTCGCTCCGTGCGAGATAGGCATCCAGGGCCTTCTCGAGCTGATTGCTGTCTCGGTAACTTTGGCCAAGATAGAACGTATACCTTGATCGAAGGAAACTGTCGCTCTCAACATCGAGGGCGTCCTCCAATCTGCGGGCGTCGCGGCGATAAGTGTCCGGATCCTTTTCTCGGGCGCCGCCCGATGCGCCCGATGCGATGTGAAATCCGATGGCGTCTCCCGATGTGACGCCGTCCGGTGCCTCGATATACTCGTGCAGCACGCCCTTGTAGTAAAAATCCCTTTCGTTCGACATGATTTGAGGGCGCCAATATCTTATGCCGCCACGTCGGATCTCGACGTTGTAATAATCATGGCTCAAAGACGCTTTGAATTTCTGCGGGTCGAAACCGTCGTCGAAGGTGAGCGTTTCGTCCGCGTCCATGACGAAGGCGTATTTGACGACGTTCCGCGCTCTGAGATGGCGCAAAGCCGAGCTTCGATTTGTGGCAAAGTCCTGCCACGTCTCCTCGACGACGTCCCCCGATACATGATTCCGCTCGAGCCAGGAACGAATGATGTCCTGGGTGCCATCCGTCGATCCGGTGTCTGAGATGAGCACGTAGTCGATCAGAGGAAGCATGCTCTCGAGGCAGCGCTCGATCACGCGCGCCTCATCCTTGACTATCATGGACAAGCCAATTTTTGCCATGGTCCCGTTCTCTCCCGATCAAAGAGGCGAGCGGCTGACAAGAATTTTCAGTACCCCCGTCCGGACGCATGGCGCACATGAAAACCGGACTTCGTTGATATATTACAGATTTCAGGGCGCCGATAAGACGCCTATGTTGCCATATCTTCCCCGGGTAGTATAGCTCGCGCGGTGTAACATCAATCTGTCGGCAGGAACGATCTGGACCGAATCGTCCCGGCTCGAAAAGCTCGCATGGGGTGAGATCCCGATCTCGGAGGGCACAGAACCGCCCCTCGGTCAGGTGCCGGACGACGGGGCCGCGGACCGGCTGGGCTATGCCGACGTCTGGTCGACCAGCCGCTGAGGCCATCCCGGACGAGGTCGCAGGCCTTCCCGTGTCGCGAGGTGCTGCTGGATGCGACGGTCGGCGAGGGCTTCCGTGCGTGTGGGCGGTGTCTGCCCGCAGGCGTGAGGTGCGTCTGGCGCTGCCGAGGGAACGTCGCCGTCGGTCGGGACCAAGAATTACCATTCGGTATGCGCGCGGCCACGGCGCATCGAAGCCACCCGCGCAACACCGATGCCGCCCCCATGCGCACCGCTCGTGGTCTCCGTGGCGGTCCGGCACCGGAGCGGTTCGGGCGCCGGACGCATCTCGCCTCGCCCTGCGCGGCCTGCGCCGAACGTGGAGAGGCCGCAGCGGCGAGCTGCGGCCTCTCTGTTCCGGAGGGCGCCCGGAAAGGCGCCCTCCGCATGTCACCCCAGTCAGCTCGGCCGACCCAGATTGTTGAGCAGATCGGTCGGCGAGGACGTGTTCGAGGACGCGCCACCCGCCGTCGACCGGCTCGCTCCGAGCGAGGCGCTCGCTTGGGTCGTCGCGTCGCCCGAGCTTCCGCCGAGCCGGAACGCGTTCATGAGAGTCAGGATGTCTTGCTGCGCGGCCGTATCGCTGAGTAGGCCACTCACCGAGCCGTTGTTGGAGATCAACCGGCTGATGAGGTCTCCCAGCGATCTCAGGACATCCATGTCGGACACGCTCGAACCCTGAGTCGACTGAGCGAAGACCGGGTCCATCCCCGTGCTGACGGATCCCTGATCGATCACAGCTCCAGCGCCGCCGTTCGATCTCGTCGCATCCGCCGAGTCGTAACCATGGTGATGATCGTGACCATGGTGGTGGTGATGGTGGCCTCCAGTGGCGCCCGTCGCGCCCGTGCTTCCGGTCGAGCCGGTCGAGCCGGTCGCGCCGGTGCGGCCCGTGGCTCCGGTGGCACCCGTCGAACCGGTCGAACCGGTCGAACCCGTCGCTCCGGTACGGCCTGTGGCTCCGGTGGCCCCCGTCGAGCCGGTCGAACCGGTCGCTCCGGTGCGGCCTGTGGCTCCAGTGGCACCGGTCGAGCCGGTCGAACCGGTCGCGCCGGTGCGGCCTGTGGCTCCAGTGGCGCCCGTCGAGCCGGTCGAACCCGTCGCTCCGGTACGGCCCGTGGCTCCGGTGGCCCCCGTCGAGCCGGTCGAACCCGTCGCTCCGGTGCGGCCCGTGGCTCCGGTGGCGCCCGTCGAGCCGGTCGAACCGGTCGCGCCGGTGCGGCCCGTGGCTCCGGTGGCACCCGTCGAGCCGGTCGAACCGGTCGCGCCGGTGCGGCCCGTGGCTCCGGTGGCACCCGTCGAGCCGGTCGAACCCGTCGCGCCGGTGCGGCCCGTGGCTCCAGTGGCACCCGTCGATCCGGTCGAACCCGTCGCGCCGGTGCGGCCCGTAGCTCCGGTGGCACCGGTCGAGCCGGTCGAACCGGTCGCGCCGGTGTGGCCCGTGGCTCCAGTGGCACCCGTCGAGCCGGTCGAACCCGTCGCGCCGGTACGGCCTGTGGCTCCGGTGGCACCCGTGGCGCCGGTCGAGCCGGTGGCACCCGTCGAACCTGTGGCTCCGGTCGAACCTGTGGCTCCAGTCGAACCCGTAGCTCCCGTCGAACCCGTAGCTCCCGTCGAACCCGTAGCACCGGTCGAACCCGTAGCACCGGTCGAACCCGTGGCGCCGGTCGAACCCGTAGCACCGGTTGAACCCGTAGCACCGGTCGAACCCGTAGCACCGGTCGAACCC
>NZ_BACT01000714.1:0-2567 GCF_000333255.1 Methylobacterium sp. B1
GGCCTGAGCGGGCCGCTCGCCCAGCTGGATCGCGCATCGCGAGGGAGAGCCATGATGCAGACCGATGCGACGGGCCCGCTCTGGACCCTCTCGGCCACCGCCCTGGGCCGACGCTACGCCGCCGGGACGGCGAGCCCGGTCGCGGCCGCCCGCGCCTGCCTGGACCGGGCCGAGGCCGTGAACCCGGGGCTCAACGCCCTGGTCGCCGTCGATCCCGAAGGTGCGGCGCGCGCCGCCGCGGCGAGCGCGGCCCGCTGGGCGGCGGGCCGGCCGCTCGGCCCCCTCGACGGCGTGCCGGTGACCATCAAGGACAGCCTGAACGTCGTCGGGTTCGCCACCGGCTGGGGCAGCCGGCTCTACGCGGGGCAGGGGGCGGACCGGGACGAGACGCCGGTGGCCCGCCTGCGCGCGGCCGGAGCGGTGATCCTGGGCAAGACCAATGTCCCGGAACTGACCGTCCAGGGCTATACCGGGAACCCGGTCTCCGGCGTCACCCGCAACCCCTGGGATCCGGCGCTGACCCCGGGGGGCTCCAGCGGTGGCGCCGTCGCGGCGGTGGCCGCCGGGATCGGGCCCCTGGCCCTCGGGACCGATGCGGGCGGCTCGATCCGCCGCCCCGCCTCCCATACCGGCCTCGTCGGCCTGAAACCCACCGCCGGACGGGTGCCGCGAACCGGCGGGCTGCCGCCGATCATGCTCGACCTCGAGGTGGTCGGGCCGATGGCGCGCACGGTCGACGACCTCGCGGCGCTGATGCGGATCCTCGGGGCGGCCGATCCGAACGCGGTCGCGCCGAACGGCTTCGGCCCGTTCGGGACCGCCGCAATGCCGGAGCGCCCGCTGCGGATCCTCCATGTCCCGGCCTTCGGCACCGCCCCGGTCGATCCCGAGATCGCCGACAGCGTCGCCGAGGCGGCCGGGCGCCTCGCCGGCCTCGGCCACCGGGTCGAGACCGGCCGCTTCGACGCGGCGACCGCCATCACGGAGGCGTGGCCAATCCTCGGCCAGGCCGGAATCGCCTGGCTGATGCGGGCGCATCCGGGCCGGCGCGACGACCTCGGCCCCGACATCCGCGCCCTGTCGGAGGCCGGGGCGGCCCTCTCGGCGGCCGACCTGTTCGACGTGCAGCGGATGGCGCTGGCGCTGCGTCAGGATCTCGCCGCCCTGTTCGCCGCGCATGATCTGCTGATGACGCCCACGGCGGCGGCGCTGCCCTGGCGGGCGGAGGACACCCATCCGGAGCGCATCGCCGGGGTGCCGGTGGGCCCCCGCGGCTCGGCGACCTTCACGGGCTTCGTCAACGCCGCCGGCTGTCCCGGGATCTCGATCCCCTGCCGCCCCTCCCGTGCCGGGCTGCCGATCGGGTTCCAGCTCGTGGCGCCCTGGGGCCGCGACGAGGCTCTGGTGGCGATGGCGGCGGCCTACGAGGCCGCCCATCCCTGGCGGATGCTCTGGGAGGGCGGCGCCCCGTGACCGGCCTGTCGCTCCACGCCGTCGACGCCGCCACGGGCCGGCCGGCCGCGGGGATGCGCGTGCGCGTCCTGCGGGCCGGGTCCCGGCGGCGGGTGCTCGCCGAGGGGCGGCTCGGCGCGGACGGGACGCTCGATCATCCGATCGTGCGGACGCGGCTCGCCGCCGGACTCTACGAGGTCGTGTTCGCGATCGGGGACTTCGTCGGGGCGGCGGGGGAGGGGTTCCTGGAGGAGGCCGCGATTCGCTTCCGGATCGACGACCCCGACGGCCACTGCCACCTGCCGCTAAAATTCACCGCCTTCGGCGTCGCCCTGTTCCGCGGCTGCTGAGCCGGGGGTGCGTCGTCCCGGCACGCGCCTGCGGCGGCGCGGCCCTACCGGCTCCCTCTCCCTTTGAGGTGACCGAGGCCCCCGGAGCGCCTAGAGTGGTCACCGATCGAATTGAATCGTTTAGGGTTTCGGCCGCGGCGGTGATGTGATTCGATGCGCGGCTTTCCGAGGAGGAGAGCCGATGGCGTCTGCCCTGTCCGTTGATCTGCGCGAGCGTGTCGTAGCCGCGATCGAGGCGGGGGCTTCGCGCCGGGAGGCGGCGCGGCGCTTCGAGGTCAGCCCGGCCAGCGCCGTGCGCTGGCACGGGACCTTCGTGCAGGAGGGTCGGACACAGGCCAAGCCGATGGGCGGCGATCAACGCTCGCACACCATCGAGGCACAGGCCGACCTGATCCGGCAGACCTACGAAGCGCAGCCCGAGCTGTTCCTGCATGAGTTGCGCGACCGTCTGGCCGAACTGGGTCTGCGGGTTGGGGGCAGCAGCCTGTCCCGCTTCTTCAAGCGCCACGGCATCACGCGCAAAAAAACACCGGCCACGCCGCCGAGCAGGAGAGAGAAGACGTGAAGGCCGCGCGCCTGTCCTGGTTCGACGGCCAGCTCGATCTCGACCCGGACAAGCTCGTGTTCCTCGACGAGACCGCCACCAACACGAAGATGGTCCGCCGCTATGGGCGAGCCCCGCGCGGCGAACGCTGCCGGGTCGCGGTGCCGTTCGGCCACTGGAAAACATCACGGTCACTGCCGGTCTGCGCACCAGCGGCCTTG